>JBJTAV010000117.1:0-8427 GCA_046091005.1 Gammaproteobacteria bacterium
CGGAAGCTGACAAAAGAAAACGTGAAGATGTAGCTGCGAATCATCCATTCGCGATGAATGTCGATGTGCCGCCTTGCGGCTGCGAGCAGCGCGTTGCCCGTGGTTACCAGCCAGAAGACACCGCCGACAAACAGCACGACACCGAAGGTCCAACTCTCCGTGTGAAATGCCAACTGCAATGCAGTCGCGGCACTCAGCGCGACACCCACGGTGTAAAGCCGACCCGTCCACTGATGAAACTGCATGTGACGCTGGCGCAGGCCTGACCAGAACTGGAAAGGCCCGACCAGCAGTGCGAGAGAACCGCCGATGACGTGAGTCAGCAGCCACCCCGATCGATCCCAAAATCGTCCGTAAGAGATCTCGCTGACGTCGAAGTAAGGAAGCGCGTCGTCGACCCAAAAGAGCAGCGAAAGCAGGACGATGAGAGAGATGGAGGGCGTGGTGAGCGCCCGCCGTCGACTCAAAAACGCCATCCGAACGACACCGTGATCGCCAACGGTTCATAGTCCGCCTTGATTCGGCCCACGGCGCCTTCTTCGCCATTCATCTCGGCATTGGATATCAAAAGATATCGAACGCCGGTATCGACGAAGGCGCGCTCCCCCAATGAATATCGAGCGCCGAGCAGCGCCTGAACGCCCGACCCTGAGCCACTGAAAGAGCGCTCCACGCCATTGCTTTCGAAATCGAGGTCCACCTCGGTGGCGTAAACGGCGCCGACGCCCGCGTAGGTTCGAGTGCGGGGTGAGCCGAAGAGGTCGAACTCGCGCAATGCGTTGACGGCAATGCTCGTTGAAGCATAGTTGCCATCGCCCGATGGCAACCCCGGACCGCCGGCCACGAGGCTGAAGACGGGGTGGTCGACGGACTGGTACATGAACTCGGCTTCGATGCGCCACGCATCGCCGACGTAGCGACCGATCGCACCGCCCGCAAGGAAGCCGGTATCGAGCGGCAAAGTGGGGGACACGACGCCAGAAACCCCGGGTCGGGAGAAGGCGATCTGTTGATCCGACTGCGTGACCAAGCCGAAGCTGCCCGTGGCATACCATTTCTGCGGTTCGTCGGCCGTCACCGTACCGCTTGCGCCCGCTAGGACGATAAGGGCCAAGGCCGGCACCTTCCGAAGGCCCGACACTGCATTACTCAATCCCGAGATACCCAACATAAAATCACTCCGTGTGAATTTGAACCAACAAATGCGATCGCGGCTCTATGCCTGCGATGCTGCGTCGGACCCTGATGCTACGTCCTTGGTTGCAAGATTCATCTGCCGATGAACGAACGGTTGGAGTAATGAACGAGTGGCGGCTGAAAAAGATAAACCATTGATTCGCTTTGATTTTGTCGAGCCGTCATATTTGCTGGCGGTAGGCGCCCTGCTGCTTGCCGCCTTTGTCGCGCTGGGCAGTGACCTCGGGCTGCAGGCCCCCGTCCTGCTGATCGGCTTGGCTTGGGGGCTGCATCTTTCGATTGGTCTAGTGGCTCTTCGAACGAGTGTGATCGGGCTCTCGCGCTGGCGGGTGACTGCGAACTGGCCGGATCTACTCTTGCTCGTGGTCGCGGGCCTGCTCGCTTCGTTGGTGCTCGCTCCGGTGTCCTTCGCCGTCGATCAGTTCTTGATGGCGCGTGGCTTCGTGACGGATGACGAGCCGCTACGTCATCCCGGGCAATGGCCGATCGGCATCTTGGAAGAATGGACCAAGGTGGCAGGTCCTGCGCTCTTGGTCTCGATATTGCTCGGCTTGCCTGCGTGGTTTGCGCGCCGCCGGACGTCGGTGCCTGCACCAGTTCCGCCGCCAGTTCCGCCGTCAGTTCCAACGCCCGCCGCCGATTCAGCCGTTATGCCTCCGCAGTCGATCGCCAGCGAATCGTGCCTGCAGCGTCTACCGCCTGCGCTGGGCACCGATCTGATCGCCGCGCGCGCGGAGCTGCAGTACGTGCGCATCTACACGACCCGCGGAGACGCGCTGATTCTCGGCGCTCTTAAAGATATTGCCGAGCAGCGCCAGGACGGACAACTCGTGCATCGAGCTTGGTGGGTCTGCAGTAATCACGTGCGAACGTTGCGTCGACGTGGCGCGCGCTGCATGATGACGTTGTCGAATGGACTTGAAGTTCCGGTCAGCCGACGACGGCAGCAGGCTTTGATCAACCAGTTTGGTGTCAGCACGACGCTGAATTGAAGGGCAGGCTCATGAATCCCTATCTGTACATCGTCCCAGTGTTTTTTTTGATGATTGCGACGGAGTACTGCCTTGCGCGGATCCGCGGCCGCGCTCTTTACCGATTTCAAGACACGGTCACCTCGCTCAACGCCGGTCTCGTCAGTCAGTTCATCAATGTGATGGGCGGCGCTTTCAGCGTGTACATGTACTCCATGCTTGTCGGGCAATTCGGTCTCTTCAGTTGGGATGCCAGCAATATCTGGGTCTGGGTCTTCGCGCTCGTTCTGTACGATTTTTGCTACTACTGGGTTCATCGAGCGGGACACGAAGTCAATTTGTTTTGGGCTTCGCATGTCATTCACCACAGCAGTGAAGACTTCAATCTCGCCACCGCCTTGCGCCAGTCTGCGACCGGCTTCTATTTCAAGTGGGCGTTCTACCTTCCGCTGGCCATACTCGGTATCCCGACCAAAATATTTGTCGTGGTCGCGCTGATCGATCTTTTGTACCAATACTGGGTGCACACCCAGCTCGTCGGTCGCATGGGTTTGCTCGAGCGTTTTCTGGTGACGCCGTCGAATCACCGCGTACACCACGGGCAAAACGACTACTGCATCGACAAAAATTATGGCGGCATTCTGAGTATCTGGGATCAGCTGTTCGGCACTTATGCCGATGAGCGCCCCGACGAGAAAGTCATCTACGGCGTGCGCAAGCCCTTGCACAGCTGGGATCCGGTCTGGGCGAACATCCAGCATTACTTTGTCATCGGACGACTCGTTCGATCCGCCAAATCGTGGCGAGAGAGGTTCCTGCACATTTTTGGCCCGCCACGCGGGCCGTTGCATCTCGAAGCTGTCGGTGAAAAACCTTTCGACTCCGAGGCGTTTGTCCCGTTTGCGACGCCGTATACGTCTCGCATGAAACTCATCGGCATGGCGTCCACGGTTTTGGGCACGGGCATGCTGATGTTGCTGTATGTCATCGATGCTCAACTGGCACTGCTGCAGAATCTGGCTTATTCAGCAGTGATGCTCGCGTTTCTCAGCTTTGTCGGCCGACTGTGGTTGCAACCCGAGATGATGGGGTCTTCCCGTTAACAGTCTCGCTTTGACCGACGCCGTGCTTTGCGCTGCCACGTGTTATGTGGCGCTACGCTCGACACATGGGCCGTTGTTCCGTAGTGCAGCTGCCTTGTTTTCGATTGCGGCGTTTCTTGGCGTCTTGCGATTCTCGGAAATCCATTCCGCCGAAGCTCCCCACACGTTCGTCTCGATGATTGCGGGTGTGGCAGCTTTTCCGGGGCTGGTAACGTCCGTGATGTTTCCAGATTCGTCGATCGCTCGACACTGGCGAGTGTCTTGGTTGTTTTTGCTGTTGGTCGCTGCGGCGGGTGTGCTCATCGTGATGACTAGCGGCTCGCGCCTTTATCTGAATGCCTGTGCGCTGCTTGCAGTCGCGGGCGTCATCTATGTGTCTCTGCGTGATCGTCGCTGGACGCGTGTTTCGTCGGCAGCAATCATGTTGATCGGACTGCTGTGCTTTGCACTCAAATTCTCTCCGACCACCGCACTGCAGCCCGCGGACATTTTGCATCTGGCTTTGGCGGCTGGATGGCTCGGGCTTCATCGGTCTTGAGAAGTGTGTGTTGTCTATAGGTAAAGTGGTCGGATGGAATCTTTGTTCGTTTCGACCGGTGTAGTCGCGCTGGCCGAGATCGGCGACAAGACACAGCTGTTGGCCTTCATTCTCGCTGCGCGGTTCAAAAGACCGTTGCCGATTATTCTCGGCATATTGGTGGCTACATTGGTCAATCACGGGATTGCCGGTGCTTTGGGGGCCTGGATCACCGCGACAGTCAGTCCCGATATTCTGCGCTGGGTGCTCGGCCTGTCTTTCATCGGCATGGCGATCTGGACACTGATCCCCGACAAAATCGAAGACGAAGAAACCCGGATCGCTCAAAAATGGGGCGTGTTTGGTGCGACGCTGGTGACCTTCTTTCTTGCCGAGATGGGTGACAAGACGCAAATCGCAACAGTCGCGATGGCGGCGCATTACGCAACGCCGGTGCTGGTCGTGATCGGTACGACGCTCGGCATGTTGATCGCCGACGTGCCGGCCGTTTTTGTCGGTGACAAGCTCGCATCACGGATTCCGATGAAGTTGGTGCATTCCGTGGCTGCCATGATCTTTGCGCTACTCGGCATTGCGACGCTGCTGGGGGCAGGGGCAAGTTTCGGATTAGATTAAGATAGATACCAATACTAGTTGACTCACAGTACTGAAAGAACTACAGTATGACATGAGTGAGCTCGCCCGCAAATTCCAACGAGACCTGAACGCCGGTCTGGTCGCGCTCGTGCTGCTTGGCGTACTCGCCGAGTCGGACGAGGACCTTTACGGCTACGACATCGCCAAGCGACTGCAGCGCGCCCGCGAGGGCGATCCGCTCTTCAAGGAAGGCACCATCTATCCGGTACTGCGCTCGCTGGCCGCCTCGGGCTGGTTGTCGAGCCGGATCGTGCCGTCTTACTCCGGCCCACCGCGTCGCTATTACCGAATCACCGATGAAGGCCGAGCCGTGCTCGCCGAATGGCGATCGGTATGGCGCGAGACGCGTGATTTCGTCGATCAGTTCACCGGCCCGTCGCCGTTGACCGAAGCCAGCTCCCAGGACGCTTAACCATGAACGCTGCAGACGCCAACATGCCGCGAAGCATCAAAGAATATCTCGACTCTCTGCGTGCTGCGCTTGAGGGTGCTGACCCTGCGCTCATTCAAGACGCCCTGAGCGACGCCGAGACCCACTTACGCGCAGAATGCGCAGCTCGTCCCGGCGAAACAGAGCAAGCCGTGCTGCAATCGATCGCTCAGAGCTACGGTTCGCCCGCCGACGTCGCCGCCGCATACCTCGAAACCGATCGCACGGTGCAGGCGGCGCTCGCGCCATCCCCGCGTTCGTCCGCTAGTCGCCCTCCGTCCACGCCGCAAGGCGCCGTCAAACGTTTCTTTGGCGTCTTCGGTGACCCTCGTAGCTGGACTTCCTTGATGCTGCTATTGATCTCGCTGTTTACCGGAATCTTCTATTTCACGATCGCCGTCTTGGGGCTGTCGCTGTCCCTCGGCTTGTCGATCCTCATCATTGGCATACCCTTCTTCATCGGATTCATTGGTGTCTCGCGCTTGCTCGGTCATGTGGAAGGGCGCTTGGTCGAAGCGATGACCGGCGAGCGCATGCCGCGGCGCTCACCGGCAGCCAACACTAGCGGGTGGCTCGATCGTCTCAAAAATATCTTTTGCGACCTCCGCACCTGGACGACGATCGCCTATCAGCTGCTCGCGCTGCCGCTCGGTGTCATCTATTTCTCGGTCACCGTGACAGGTCTTGCGATGGGTCTCGGATTGATCGGTCCTGGCATATTGATCATGCTGCGATCCCTCGGGCTCGATCTGGGTCTCGATCCTGACCTCAATATTCAAATCTGGGGCGCCTCGCCTGAGCCCACATCAATTGAAGCTACCCTGCTGTCGATCGCGACCATCGTTTTCGGTGTGCTGTTCCTGACGGCCACGCTGCATCTCGCGCGCTGGCTCGGGCGGATGCACGGACGCCTCGCCAAGCGCCTGCTCGTCAGCACCGCTGCATGATAACGACGGACCTCGTTTTCGTGCGCTGACGCGCCGACGCGCGCTAACGACTGCTTCAATATCCTCACCGTCGACACCACGTTAGTTCCTGCCCTTGGGAAAGTCGTGGTTCGCGAAGCCCGAAGCGGCGAACGGTTCTCGCTCGCCACCTCAGCGGTGAAGGGATCGTTGGGGTTGGTATTGGAAACACTAGCTTCGGGCTCTTTTATCACGCAGATATACTTTCCCCTTCAATCAGGGGGAATGCGATGTCTGCGTTCATCAATCGCCGAACGGCTGTCGCCGGGATTGCCGCCACAACGGCCTCGTCGCTGTGGTCTGGATCCGCCAGCGCACCGAGCGGTACGCCCGCTGTTGCGCCTGCAGCGGCGGACGCTGCTGCACTCAAAGTTCTCGATGACGCTGCACAAAACTTGCTGCAGCTGTTCCCCGAAAGTGCGACCTCGCTAGGGGTCGATCGAGGTGCCGATTCACGCCTGCGATCGCGTCTGGCAGATCGATCTGTTGCCGGGCAGCGCGCCATTGCGGCACGCCTGCGGCGCGATCTCGCAACAGTCGATGCCATCGATTTAAAGCCGCTGTCTCATGCCGTCAAAACCAGCGTCGAAGTGGTGCGCAGTGCCTATGCGACATCGCTTGAGGGCTTTGCACTTCCGTATGGTGACATCACCGTAGGCGGTTGGCGCAATACACCCTATGTCGTCATCCAGAACGTCGGCGCCTATCTCGACGTGCCGCGTTTCCTCGACAGCGACCACCCGATCGATGCGCCGAGCGATGCCGAGGCTTACCTTGAGCGTTTGCGTCAGTACTCCCGCCAGCTTGATGGCGAACTTGAGCGTATTCGAGCGGCGCGCGAGTCGGGGCTCGTTCCTCCTGCTTTTTTGCTCGACAAGGCGCTCACGCAACTCAAGCTGTCAGCGAAAAGCGCCAGCGAGGGCGGTGTACTGGTCGACTCGCTCCTGCGCCGTACTCAGGACATGCGCGGTAACTGGGAGCGTGACGCCAAAGCGATCGTGACGGGTGACGTCGTTCCTGCCCTCAATCGTCAGATCAATGAAATCGAAGCCGCTCGCAAGTTGGCGACCGATGATGCAGGCATGTGGGCGAGACCTCATGGTGAAGAGTTCTATCGCTGGGCGCTGAAAGCTTCGACGACTACGGCGATGACGCCCGATGAAGTTCATACCTTGGGCTTCGAAGAGCTGGAGCGTCTGCACGCGCAGATGGAGGTGATCATGCGCGGACTCGGCTTCACCGCGGGCTCCGTGGGCGAGCGCATGCAGTCCATCGCCAAAGATCCGCGATACCAATTTGCCGAGGGCGATGCGGGTCGCGCCGAGATCATGGCTTTCATCGACGCGCGATTACGGTGGATCCGCAAGCAAATGCCGCGGGCCTTTCACACGCTCGTCGATCCAAACATGGAAGTGAAGCGTTTGCCGCCCGAGGAAGAGCCCGGGGCACCAACAGCTTATGGTGGTGCGGGCTCCATTGATGGGCGAATACCCGGCCGATTTTGGATCAACCTGCGCACTACAGGTTTGCACAGCCGGTTTGCTTTGGCGGATCTCGCCTTTCACGAGTCGATTCCCGGCCATATCTGGCAAGGCGAGTACACACACGCGATGCCGAGAATTCGCCAGTTGCTGGCCTTCAACGCCTATTCGGAGGGATGGGCGCTCTATGCCCAGCAACTGGCTGATGAGCTCGGCGCCTATGAAAACGATCCGGTCGGCAAGTTGGGCTATCTGCAGGCAATCTCGTTTCGTGCCTGTCGACTCGTCGTCGATACCGGAATCCACGCCAAGCGCTGGACCCGCGAGCAGGGTGTGAGATTCTTTGTCGAGAGGAACGGCTCGAATCCGCTCGAGGTGGCAAGTGAGGTGGACCGTTACTGCTCATGGCCCGGTCAAGCTTGCGGGTACAAGGTGGGGCACAGCGAGATCAACCGCCAACGCGAACTCGCCCGAAGCAAGCTGGGTGCTCGGTTTGATGTTCGCGACTTCAACGACACCGTGCTTCGTGGGGGTAATGTGCCGCTTGATGTGCTCGGGAGCAATGTTGCGGAATATCTTCGTCGATGAGCGATCAAGACGATCAACCGCGCTTATCCAAACGCCTGAGTGAACTCGGTCTCTGCTCGCGTCGCGAAGCCGAAGAATGGATCGTCAATGGTTGGGTTCGTGTCGACGGTGTCGTGGTCGATGTTCTCGGTAGCCGTGTAAGTCGGGCTGCCCGTATCGAGGTCGACCGTCGTGCGCGCGAGCAGCAATCGGAACTCGTCACGGTCATCCTCAATAAGCCGATTGGCTATGTTTCCGGGCAGGCGGAAGACGGCTACGAGCCTGCCACGGTGTTGATCCGACCGGAAAATCGCTGGAGCGGCGATGGCTCGGGCCTGAGTTTCGATCCCAAGCATCTTTTGGGTTTGGCACCCGCGGGCCGCCTCGATATCGACTCAACAGGTCTCATGGTCTACACGCAGGACGGTCGTGTCGCCAAGCAACTGATTGGTGGTAACGATGTCGAGAAGGAATATCTGGTTCGCGTACAGGGCGCGTTGTCTGATGATGGGCTCGCGCGTTTGCGTCACGGAATGATG
>JBJTAV010000118.1:0-6647 GCA_046091005.1 Gammaproteobacteria bacterium
GATCTCCCCCGCCAGAGTCTGCAGGACGGCGATCGCCTCGGGGGTGTTGAAGTCGTCGTCCATGGCGGCGTGAAACGCCTGCCAGTGCGGCGATTCGCTCACCGCCGCGTCCGAAGACAGCGCTGGCGTCGACGCAGGGACCGGTGGCGCATCGAGGCCGCGCAGCGCCGTATAAAGACGACCGAGCGAAGCATCGGCCTGCTCGATCTGAGTCAGTGAATAGTTGATCGGACCGCGATAATGACTGCCGGTCAAAAAATAACGCAGCACTTCTGGGTGACGAACATGGCCGGAGGCCAGCACATCGCGAATGGCGAAAAAATTGCCTAGCGACTTCGACATTTTTTCGTCGTCGACATTGACGAAGCCGTTGTGCATCCAAAGTTCGGCAAAATGATCGCCGGTCGCGGCGCAGGATTGCGCGATTTCGTTTTCATGATGCGGAAACTTGAGATCCATGCCGCCGGCATGGATGTCGAAATGACTGCCGAGGATCTCGGCAGACATTACCGAGCACTCGATGTGCCAACCCGGCCGACCGGGACCCCAGGGCGAGTCCCAGGCGGGCTCGCCGGGTTTGGCTTTTTTCCAGAGCACGAAATCGAGGGGGTCGCGCTTCGCGGCGTCGATCTCGATACGCGATCCCGCACGCAGATCTGCCAGCCGTTTGCCGGAGAGCTGGCCGTAGGGCGCAAAGCTCGCCACCGAGTACATGACATCGCCGTCGCTCGCGACATAGGCATAGCCCTTGTCGATCAGCGTCTGCGCCAACGCGATCATGCCGGGAACATACTGGGTCGCGCGCGGCTCGTGATCGGGGCGCAAAACATTGAGTCGATCGTAGTCCTCGTGCATCGCCTCGATGAAGCGCGCGGTGAAGGTGTTGATCGGTTCGCCAAGCTCCGCGGCACGGCGGATGATCTTGTCGTCGATATCGGTGATGTTGCGGACGAAGGTCACCGCGAGCCCACGATGCAGAAGATAGCGACGGACGATATCGAAGGCGACTTTGGAGCGCGCATGGCCGATATGGCAAAAGTCGTAGACCGTATCGCCGCAGAGGTACATGCGCACCTCACCCGGACGCAGCGGTTTCAACTCCTGTTTGCGACCCGTCAAAGAATTGTGGATGCGGATAGTCATGCGAGTCGCTCGAGTCGCTGCAGCGCTCGCGCCGCACCCATCAGGCCGAGGAGCGGTGCAATCTCGGGCCCGTGATCGAGACCCGTCAATGCAAGACGCAGAGGTTTGAAGAGTTCGGGGCCCTTGCGCCCGGTGCGCTCCCGCACTTGGGTGGTGATGGCCTTCCAGTCGGTGCCGTGCTGGCGCAGCGCCTCGGCCGCTGCCGCGAACACCGGCGCCGCAGCGACGAGTTTGGCCGCGGTGTCGGCATCGGGCAGTGGCAAGTCACCAAAGACCACGCTCGCCCAGTGCGCGACCTCGCCGGGCAACACCACATTAGGCTGAATTGCGGCTACAAAATCGCGGGCGATCGGTTGATCGAGTCCCGCGGGCAGGTAGGCACTCAGCCACTCGAGCGCCTGTGCGGGGCTCAGCGCATGAACCGCCTGTTTTTGCCACATCGCGAGTTGCACCGGATCGAAACGTGCCGGTGATCGCACGAGGTGCGAGGGATCGAAACCCTGCGAGAGCGCGTCGAGATCGCGCAAATCGTTGAGGTCGGTCGAGTGCCCGAGCCGGAAGAGATGATTGGCGAGCGCCACCGGCAGATAGCCCGTCTCGCGGAGTTCGCGCAAAGATTTGGCACCGGCGCGCTTGGAGAGCGGCGAACCATCGGCGGCGGTGATCAGCGACAGATGACCATAGACGGGTGGTAGCAACCCAAGTTCTTTGGCAATCAAAAGTTGCCGCGGTGTATTGGAGAGATGGTCCTCGCCGCGCAATACGGTGGTGACACCGGTGAGGGCATCATCGACCACGTTGGAGAAGAAAAACGCGGCAGAGCCATCGGCCCGCTGCACAATGAAATCGCCGATATCGGCGCAGGCGAAACGTTGCTCGCCGTGCACGAGATCGCGAAATTCGACGTACCCGGAGTCCGGCACCCGAAAGCGCAGCGTCGGCTTGCGCCCCTCGGCGAGGCGCGCCGCTCGCTGGGTGGCATCGAGATGGCGACAGGTACCGGCGTAGCGCGGGGGGCGTCCGGCGGCGAGTTGCGACTTGCGGCTCACCTCGATCTCGAGCGGGCTGCAATAGCAGGGATATACGCGCCCCACAGACTCGAGCTTGGCGAGGGCCTCGCGATACACCACGCCGCGCGCACTTTGAGCGACGACATCGCCATCCCAGCCGAGCCCGAGCCAGCGCAGATCCTGCATGAGCTGAGCGGTGAACGCGGGTTTGCTGCGTTCCGCGTCGGTGTCCTCGATACGCAACAGAAAACGCCCGCCGTGACGGCGAGCGAGCAACCAGTTGAAGAGCGCCGTGCGCGCATTGCCGAGATGCAGCTCCCCGGTGGGGCTGGGTGCAAACCGGGTCACCATCGTGTGCTGCGACATGATCAAATACTAACTTACCGGTTCGCCTAAAATCGCCCTCGTGCGTCACCTCTTCGTCTCGGATCTGCATCTCGATGCCAGCTCGCCTGCCACGGTCGAAGCTTTCCTGCAGTTTTTATCCGGGGATGCGCGCAGCGCCACATCGCTCCATATCCTCGGTGATCTGTTCGAGACCTGGATCGGTGACGATGACCCAGACCCGGTGCGCGATCGAATCTGTGTTGCCCTGCGCGCGCTCAGCGAGTCGGGTGTTGCGATCTACGTCATGCAGGGCAATCGGGATTTTCTTTACGGTCGCGAGTTCGAGCGGCGCAGCGGCTGCTCGCTGCTGCCAGATCCCGTGGTGCTCGATCTATTCGGCGAACGGGTATTGCTGACCCACGGCGATCTGCTGTGCACGGGTGATCATGCGTATCAGGAATTACGCAGCACGCTGCGCAGCGCAAGGTTCCGCGAACGCGTGCTGGCGCTGCCAATCACCGCACGACAGTTGCTGGCAAGTGCGGCACGGGCCGGCAGCAAGGCTCACCTGCGCGCCACCGCGGCCGACATCATGGACGTGGCGCCGCAGGCTGTCGCCGCTGCGTTTGTTGCGAGTGGCACGCGCAAAATGATCCATGGTCATACGCACAGACCCAATCGCCATATGCATGTGCTGCAAAGCGCTGACGGCGATTACGAGGCTGAGCGCGTGGTGCTGGCCGCGTGGGACGAGCGCGGCGAATATCTTGAAGTCGCTGCGCTCGAGGGGGCATCAACACCTGATTGGCGGCGCCGTGTAGTCGAGATTGCGCTCAGCTCGGCACACCAGAGTGAAAACGAAACTCCGGATCGGGCGAGGTAACGAGGTCGGCTTCGACCTCGGCAAGTTCTTCGAGGCGCTGCTGCCAAGGCTGCTGGCGCACAGCGGCAGGCTCACTGCGCGTGTGCGACTCGGCGAGCTTCAGATACAACTCGAAATGCCGCGCCTCTGAAGCCTGCAGACCCACATAGAGCTCGGCAACCGGCGTTGGCAGCCCCTGCCCCGCCGGCAACTCACCGAGCAAGCGAAAGCGCTCGCAGGATCGCGCCTCGATGAGCGCACCGCAGAGCAAGAGATCGAGCTTGCGGAACGGTTCGTGGGTGCGCATCGCGGCTCGAAGTCCCGCGGCATAGCGACCGGGCTTGCGCCGCAGATAGTCGACACCACGGTCCTGCATGAGCTTATCCACCTGCTCGAAATGCCGCAGTTCCTCGCGGGCGAGCTTCGACAAGCGGGTCGCCAGCGCGCGGTCTTCGGGGTAAGCAAACATCAGCGCGAGCGCCGTGGAAGCGGCCTTCTTTTCGCAGTTGGCATGATCGGCGAGCAGCTCTGGCCAACGCCGCACTGCCTCGGCAACCCAGGCCGCCGGGGTCGGTGCGCGCAGAGGCGAGAACATCAGACGCCGCGGACGATCTTGAGCGTGCTGCCGCCGACGCGGCGCCTCGCCTTGGCCGCATCCGAGCGTTCCTGCTGCAGACGCGCGAGAAACTCGGGCGTGACATCGCCCGTGACGTACTTGCCCGAGAAACAAGAGGTGTCGAATTCTTTGACGTAAGAGTCGTCGTGCTGGCAGGCGAGTTCGAGATCGGCGAGATCCTGATAGATCAACCAGTCGGCGCCAATGAATTCGCGGACTTCTTCGTTGCTGCGCCCGGCAGCCACCAGTTCGCTCGCTGCCGGCATATCGATGCCATAGACGTTGGGATGACGCACGGGCGGCGCCGCCGAGGCGAAATACACTTTGCGCGCACCCGCTTCGCGCGCAAGTTCAATGATTTGCGCCGATGTCGTACCCCGCACGATCGAGTCATCGACCAGCAGCACGGTCTTGTTGCGGAACTCGAGATCGATGGCGTTGAGCTTCGAACGTACCGATTTTTGACGCTCTTCGTGCCCGGGCATGATGAAAGTGCGGCCGATGTAGCGGTTTTTGATGAAGCCCTCGCGAAACTTGAGCCCGAGGCCCTGCGCCAGTTGCAAAGCCGCGACGCGACTGGTGTCAGGTACCGGGATCACGACGTCGATATCGTGATCGGGACACTCGCGGCGGATTTTTTCGGCGAGGCGATCGCCCATGCGCATGCGCGCACGCTGTACCGACACGTTGTCGATGATGCTGTCGGGCCTCGCGAAATAAACGTATTCGAAAATGCAGGGCGCATGACGCGTGGTCGAGACGCACTGCTGGGTGTGCAGTCGCCCGGCCTCGTCGATGAATACGGCCTCGCCCGGAGCAACATCGCGAACCTGCCTGAAACCCAGCATATCGAGGGCGACCGACTCCGAGGCCAGCATCCACTCGACCCCTTTTGCGGTCTCGCGCTGACCGATCACGAGTGGACGAATGCCGTTCGGATCGCGAAAACCCAATATGCCGTGGCCGATCACCATGGCGACCACGGCATAGGCGCCGCGACATCGACGGTACAGCGCGCTCACGGCTGCAAAAACGTCGGCCGCCGTGACACGCGGCGTGCCCACGCGCTGCAACTCGGAAGCCAGCACATTGAGCAGCACCTCGGAGTCGGACGAGGTATTGAGATGCCGACGCTCCTCACGAATGAGCACCTCGGCAAGTTCGCTCGCATTGGTGAGATTGCCGTTGTGTCCGAGCACGATGCCGTAAGGCGCATTGACGTAAAACGGCTGCGATTCAGAGGCGCTGTCGCAGCCTGCGGTCGGATAGCGCACGTGCCCGATCCCGATATTGCCGCGCAATTCGAGCATGTCTTGCTGACTGAAGACGTCACGCACGAGACCCTGCCCCTTGCGCATGCACACGAGACCATCAACGGCGGTCACGATGCCTGCGGCGTCTTGGCCACGGTGCTGCAATACGGTCAGTGAGTCATAGAGCCGCTGATTGACGGGACTTTTGCCAACGATACCTGCGATGCCACACATGTCGATTGCCTCGCGCGGGTCAGGTAGGAACGCTCGGTCGACCGAGAATACTTTGATTGCGCAGCAGCGCCTCGAAATCGACCAGACTGTCGAGGAGCTCTGCAGAAGTCGTTGCCGCAACGCGCAGCTTGGAAGCCTTCCAGACTTCGGCGTCCTGCAGTCCGAGCTGCAAACCGATCAGCGTCAACACGCCAATGACGATGGCGCCGCGTGCCGCGCCGAACAGCAAACCGAGCATGCAGTTGATCGGGGCAAAGATCGTTGCGTTGATCGATTTGCTGAGCAGCACACCGACGATGGCAATCACGATGAAGGTGACGAGACCCACGAGCAGACAAGCCACGAGGCCCTGAAATTGCGGCTCGGTGACCCAAGACGCCACATAGGGCTTGGCGAGTTCGCCATAGTGCGAGCCGATGTAGAGCGCGATCACCCAGGACAGCAGACTGAAAACTTCGGCCACGAGACCGCGCATCAGCCCGAGCACCGCAAACACGAGGAAGACGACGGTGATGATGATGTCCAACCACGTCATGCCAGGACCTCTTGCGCCGCAGCCTGCGCGCGGCGCGGATTCTACTTCACCACCGATCCCTTGTGCCCGGCTGTCTCGAGCCGCGCGCGCAAGGCGTTCGCCGACGCACGGTCAGGTTCGGGCCCGACCCGCACTCGATAGAGGGTTTTGCCTGATCGCTGGATCTCGTCGACCACGGGATTGAACTGTTTGTCGCGCAAGGTGCGTTCGAGGTTGCGAGCGCTCGCTTTGTTCTCGAAGACGCCTAGCTGCACGTAGAAGGCGTCGGCAGGTACGGGCGCGACCACGGCGGGAACCGGCGCAACTGCAACGGGCGCAGGCGCGGGCGATCGCATCGTCGTGTTCGGATCTTTCCATGTCGTCGGGCCGGCGCTCGATTGGCTTGGTCTATAATTCGCGCACTTGGATACCGCGCTCAAACACCGACTAACCGGTGCCGTCATTCTCGTGCTGTTGGCGGTGCTGCTGCTGCCTGAACTGCTGACGGGCAGCGGTCAAGCCGGTCGCGCCCGAGCCTCCGCCGACGCGGTGAATGGCGCCGCGGCGAACGGGGAGGAGCGCAGCATCCGCATCGATCTCACCGAAGCCGCCGCCACGCCCGCGGCAGCGGCAGCGCCCGTGGCCAACGAACGCGCGCCCGTGGCCTTGCGTGGGCCGCTGCCGCTGA
>JBJTAV010000119.1:0-4167 GCA_046091005.1 Gammaproteobacteria bacterium
CGAAGCCTCGACGCGGCAGGCCCTTGATTGGTTGCAGGGCAAGGCCTGCACTGCCATTCCCGTCACCTCGGCCGAAGCGGCGACGGCCTCGGGACTTGGCCCATCGACGATGGTCAGCGATCAACTGGCGCTCGACATCGAACCCATGCCATTGCCCGACCGACCGTCGCCCGCGCAGCGCGATATGCCAGGGCTCTTCTGAATATGCTCATCGCCCGCAGGCTTGTGAAGGCCGTGCTGGCGACAGGTCTTGTGGCCATTGCGCCACTGCAAATCGCAAGTGCGCCGCTGCAGATCGCTGGCGCACCGCTGCTCGAAGTCGCTGAACCGCAGCGCGCGCCGGAGCTGCCGGTAACGCAGCTCGTCGTGCGCTTTCGTGATGACCTCGCGGCGGGGCGTCTCAATCGCCCCTCTGCATCGCGGCTCGAAACTTTGAGCACGCGCGGTGGCGTGGCTGTGGGATATCGTCGGCCCACGGCCGACCTCTCGCATGTTCTGAGGTTGGTCGAGCCACTCGAACGCAGCGCTGCCGAGCGCGTCGCTCAAAGATTGCGGCTCGATCCGGCCGTGGCCAGCGTCGAGATCGATGAATACATGTTCCCACTGCTGGTACCGAACGATCCGTTCTTCGGTGACAGTCGGGATATTCTTTGGCACCTCAAATCGCCTACTGCAGAAAAGCCGGGCGGCGCCAATCTGCCAACCGCTTGGGATATCGCGCGCGGCAAAGGCGTGGTCGTTGCGGTCATCGACACCGGCATCACCGCTCATGCCGATCTCGAAGCGAACATTATCCGCGGACACGATTTCATCTCCGCCGATAGCGACGGTAAATTTTTGGTCGCGAATGACGGTAGTGCCCGAGACAACGACCCTGCGGATCCCGGTGACTGGATCGACGACGAAGATCTGAAAATCGCGTTGTTCGGTGGTGGCTCGAATCCTTGTCGGCGTGCAAACAGTTCTTGGCACGGTACGCACGTTGCCGGAACCGTGGCTGCCGTCACCAATAACGGCACAGGCGTCGCCGGCATCGCCTACGAGGCCAAGGTGCTCGCCGTCCGCGCACTCGGTAAATGCTTCGGCTACAGCTCCGACATCTCGGATGCAATTCGCTGGGCGGCCGGTGCACAACCTGCGAGCGGCAGTTGGTCCGATCTCGGCATACCGAACAACCCCAATCCCGCTCGCGTGATCAACCTTAGTCTCGGGGCGGCAAGCACGAGCTGCCCCGCCAGCAGACAAAACGCCATCACCGCTGCACGTGCTGCCGGTGCGGTGCTGGTGATCGCTGCGGGTAACGACAGCCGGTCTGTGATCAGTTCGCCCGCAAACTGCGCAGGCGTCATCGCAGTGACAGCGCACACCTTGGAGGGCGACAAGGCCAACTACGCAAGCTTCGGAACAGGCACGACTTTGAGCGCGCCAGGTGGCGGATCGTGCACGACCACCGCGCTAAACTGCCTGCCTCAAGGCAACACTGGCGCAGCGGGTACCGTGTGGAGATTGGTCGCCTCGACGATCAACACGGGCACCACGATCCCGACCGGTGAAACCTATGCGGGCAAAACCGGAACCAGCATGGCGGCGCCCCATGTGGCGGGTGCCGCAGCACTGCTGATTTCAGCCATGCCCTCGCTGCTGGTCGACACCGTCAAAAATTTGCTGGCGGCCAGCGCACGAGAATTTCCGGCGGGTACATTTTGCGCCGGCAAGGCCGACAACCCCTGCGGCACTGGCATGCTCGATGCGACTCGCGCGCTGCAACGACTCGCGGATTTGACGCCAACCGTGACGGCGCAAGCAAGCGCAGCGGTTGTCGAGAACGGCGCCACCGTCACGCTGAGTGGTACAGCGACACCGAAGCCCTCGGGTAACACCAATCTCACTTACCGCTGGCAGCAAACGAGCGGTCCTTCCGTGACGCTCACGAACGGCAGCACACCGCAGGCGACCTTCATTGCGCCCAATGCTGCACGCATGAGCTTTCGCTTCACGGCGACTGATGCCGACGGCATTGCAGCGACGAGCAGCGCCGTCGATGTTCGATCGAACGGTACACCTGCACTCGCGCTGCTGACACCGATCACGGCGACGGCCGGTGACACCGTGAGCTTCAAGGCCTCGGCGACCGACCCTGATGGCGACACCCTGACCTATGCACTTTCGGGTGCTCCGCTCAATTCCACTTTCAATGCCGCGACCGGCGAGTTTTCATGGCCAAGTTCGGTGGCTGGCAATTACACGCTCACGGTGACCGCGACCGATGGCACGTTCACGAGTGCGCCGCAAAGTTTGACCTTGACCATCAATGCCCCGCGTGGCGGCGGTGGCAGCATCGATCTTTGGTGGCTGTTGCTACTCGCGGGCGCGACCCTTTTCAAAGAAAAACATCAGCTTGAAAAGCTGCTGATCAAACGGCGGGTGCACAAGGCTTGAGCTCGCGCGCCAGACTGCTGTTGCGCTGTGGTGTCATCACCGCCGTCGTCTATCTGCTCTGCTTGCTGTTGGATGTTCCCACGCTGCGTGTGGTGCTCAAAGGAATTCCCGTCATCCTGTTGGCGCTGTGGCTCGCGCCCTGGCAAGAGCGCGGCGCGCGCCTCGTCGGGTTTGGGTTGCTGCTCTCGGCAGTCGGCGATATTTGTCTGGAGGCTTCACCGAGACTTTTTCTCGCTGGACTCGGCGCTTTTCTCGCTGCGCACATTGCCTACATCGCCGCCTTCCTGCAGCATTCGCGCCGACCGGCGACAATCAAAGCGATTCCCGTGGCCGTTTTTGGTGTCGGTGCGTTTCTTTGGTTGCAGCCGCATCTCGGTGCGATGACTTTGCCGGTACTCGGCTATGTCGCGGTGATTTGCGTGATGATGTGGCGCGCATGGGCGCTGGTTGCAGACGACAGCGTCGCACGTCCCATCGCTTGGTCAGCCGCTTTGGGTGCCAGCAGTTTCGGACTCAGCGACACTCTGGTCGCCCACAATCGTTTCCTTGCTCCGGTACTCGCCTTCCAGTTTCTGCTGATGCTGCTCTACTGGGCGGGTCAGTGGGGCATTGCCGCGTCGCAGCGAGCAAGCCGTTCTACTTGAGTTCGTCGATCAGCACTGCCGATAAATCGGCAATCAATTTATTGCCGACGTTGTCGGGCGAATAGTCGATCTGCGGCATGTCATCGACCGTGATGGCAATCGCGATACGGCCCTGCTTGGTATGGACGACACCCACATCACTGCGCAGGGCATCAAGGCTGCCAGACTTGCTGGCCACACGCAGATCGCCAGTCCTTCGACCGATGCCATCTTTGTACTGCTGACGCTCGAGCACCTCGAGCAAATCTTTTGAATTTGCAGCATCGACTACCTTGCCCCGCTCGAGCAATTCGAGCAGCCGCACCATCTCGCGCGCTGTCGAGCGACCGATCCCGAAGCGCTTGTTCTCTTCTTTTTCGCCTTCGCGACTCCAGCCCTCGGCAGGTTTGAGACGTGTGCCATCGCCACGAATCTTGCGCATCGAGCGCGTGGCCTCGAAACCGAGACCAGCCATGAATTCATTGACGGTATCGGCGCGGATGCGATCAATGATCAAGTTAGTCGCAGTGTTGTCACTGACCACGATCATTAGGTTGCGCGCAGTGCGCAGGCTGACTGCCTCGCCATCAGCATATTCGGCGAGAACACCGGAGCCCGAAACTTTTGCGGCTTTATCGATGATCAGCGGCTCATCCCAACGCGCGCGGCCGGCGGCGACCTCGGCAGCCAGCGCACAGGCAATCGGCAGCTTGATGGTGCTGGCGGTACGAACCGGGCGGTCGGCATCGATACTCACTTCGCGCCCAGTGTCGAGATTGCGGGCATGGAGCGCGACCGTGCCCTGAAATCCGCGGGTCATGCTGCGCAAACGCGCCTCGAGCGGGTCGCCCGTGCTCGCGGGGGCGGCATACAGCAGCGGGGCGAGTGCCGCCAAGCAAATAGCCCAAATCGCGACATGGGCCTGCCGCAGGCGCATCGAAGCAATCATCATGGTCACCACCTCGCCAAACTGCCCGACCCCGAACGCTCCGATATAATGCCTACGGGATGCGCCCGTAGCTCAGCTGGATAGAGTACTGCCCTCCGAAGGCAGGGGTCGTGAGTTCGAATCTCGCCGGGCGCGCCATAAAATCAATGACTTATG
>JBJTAV010000120.1:0-13356 GCA_046091005.1 Gammaproteobacteria bacterium
CGAGTGGCCGGGTGCGCTCGCGAGCCGTGACCCTGCAGCGCTCGCGGCCGCGCGGCGTGAGCTTCGCGATCGTATCGATCACTGGTATTTCGTGCAGTGGTGTTTCGATCGACAGTGGCAGCAACTGCGCACGCTGGCCAATGATCAGGGAATTTCTTTGTTTGGTGATGTGCCGATCTTCGTCGCCTTGCACAGTGCCGACGTCTGGTCCCGCCCGGAGCTTTTCCAACTCGATGAACATGGCCGACCGGAAGCGGTCGCGGGTGTGCCGCCCGACTATTTCAGTCCTACGGGGCAGCGTTGGGGCAACCCGCTCTATGCTTGGGAGAGACATGCTGCGCAGGGGTATGACTGGTGGGTCGCCCGCATGCGTCGTGTACTGGAATTGGTTGACGAGGTACGCATCGATCACTTTCGCGGCTTTGCCGCGTATTGGCGTGTTCCCGCCGAGGCAACGGATGCCACCACCGGCGAGTGGATTCCGGGACCCGGTAGCGAATTCTTTGCAGCGCTCAGTCGTGCACTTGGACGCTTGCCCGTGGTCGCGGAGGATCTCGGCATCATCACTCCTGAGGTCACTGCCCTGCGACGCCAATGCGGCCTGCCCGGCATGACCATTCTGCAGTTCGCTTGGGACGGCGACCCGGCGAATACCTATTTGCCGCACTGCCACGAGCGCGACACGGTGGTGTATACGGGCACCCACGATAACGACACGACGCTGGGTTGGTGGCAATCAATCGCCGATGCCGCGCGGCAGCGTGTCTGCGACTACTTCGGTGACGGGACACGTGACGGCCCGCAGCTGCTGATGCGAGCGGCTTTGGCTAGCGTTGCCGATACCGCCGTACTGCCGATGCAGGATATTCTTGGTCCGCCTCACGGCCTGCGCATGAACACACCGGGCGCGGCGAGCGGTTGCTGGGAATGGCGTTTCGATTGGGCCGATGTCGGCCCGCAGCACGCCGGACAACTCGCGACCTGGTGCCGTCTCTACGATAGACGATCGGAGTCCAGCCCAAGATGACGATGAAAATTTTGGACATGGTCTGGTTCGACAATACCGTGGCGCAGTGGCTGCTCGCGGCCACCGCATTTTTGGTCTGTTTCTTTGTACTGCCTGCCATTCGTCTATTCGTGATGGCCCGCGCCCGAGCGCTGGCAGGTCGCGACCCCCCGCCGTGGATAGACCTGGTGCTGTTGCTGATCAGACGTACCCGCCGACTGTTCCTGATCGTGGTCGCGCTTTATGCGGCCGAGCGATTCCTCAGCCTTTCACCGCGGATCGAGTCGGTATCGACCGCGCTCATCGTGCTGACGTTCTGGATACAGGCGGCACTCTGGGGCGTCGCGGCCGCCGAGTTCGCACTCAAACAGCGGCAGGAGAGACTGCTCGCTGCCGGCGAGACCAGTCAGTCGGGATCGATGAGCGTGCTGCTGTTCGTCGCCCGCGTCGCCATCTTTGCGCTTGCCGTACTGCTTGCGCTCGACAACCTCGGCGTCAATATCACCGCGCTGGTCGCAGGCCTCGGTATCGGTGGTATCGCGATCGCCCTCGCCGTACAGACCGTACTCGGCGATCTCCTGGCTTCGCTCTCGATCACGCTCGACAAGCCATTTCGCGTGGGTGATCTGCTGCGCGTCGATGACATCGAGGGCTCGGTCGAATTCATCGGCGTGCGCAGTACGCGCCTGCGTAGCGTGACGGGTGAGCAGGTCATCATCGCCAATGCCGATTTGCTTAAAAGCCGCGTACGCAATCTCGGTCGCATGCCCGAGCGACGCATGTTGTTTCAGCTCGGCGTTGTCTATGAAACGACGCCCGAAAAACTGTCGAGTGTTTCGTCGGTCGTGCAGCGCGCCATCGAGTCCGTCGAGGGAACGCGCTTCGAGTACTGCGCATTGCGTAACTTTGGCGAGTACGCCCTCAACTTCGAGGTGGTGTATTTCGTGCCGGGTTGGAACGCGGTGCCTGGCCACTTCGTTACCGTCAATGATGCGGTGAGCCGGGCGATCCATGCGGCGTTCGCTGCGGCCGGCATTTCTTTTGCCTACCCTACCCGCAACGTCATCGTCAGACAATAGACGATATCAACCCGCGAGATTAGCCTGCCAGATCAGCTGCCGAGTCGCAGCGTACCGACGAGATCGGTCACATTCGCCATGTTGTTGTCGGCGAGGTATTTTTCGACACCGGCGTTGATCTTCTTGCAGGTCATCGGGTCATAGAAGAGCGAAGTGCCAATGCCGACGGCACTTGCACCGGCGATCATGAATTCGATGGCATCGGTCGCGCTGGTGATGCCGCCTTGCCCGATGATCGGCACATTGTATCGTTTGGCCACATCATGAACCTGAAATACTTTGAGCAAGGCAATCGGCTTGATCGCCGGGCCTGAAAGGCCGCCTTGCACATTGCCGATGACCGGGCGCCGCGTTTTCGCATCGATCGCCATGCCCATGATGGTATTGATCACCGACAGACCGTCGCTCCCCGCTTCGATGCAAAGCCGGGCGTTTTCTTTGATATCGGTCTGGTTGGGCGAGAGTTTGGTGATGATCGGTTTTTTGGTGACGGCGCGACAGGCCGTGACCACTCGTGCCGACATCTCCGGATAGTTGCCGAAAGCGACCCCACCCTCTTTGACGTTGGGGCAAGAGATATTGATTTCGATCGCATCGATCGGTGAATCGTCGAAGCGCCGCGTGACCTCGGCGTATTCTTCGAGGGTCGAGCCCGAGACATTGGCAATGAAGCGCGTCTCGCTGAAATCGAGGGTGGGCAGGATGTTGTGCACCACATGATCGGTGCCCGGGTTTTGCAGACCGATCGCGTTCAGCATGCCCATCGGCGTTTCGTAGACGCGATGTGGCGGGTTGCCAAGGCGCGGCTCGAGCGTGGTGCCCTTGAGCACCACGGCACCACAGTCGGTGTTCGAGAATCCCTCGACCCGCGTGTACTCCTCGCCAAAGCCTACGCAGCCCGAAAGCAGCACGATCGGCGACGAGAAATCCATGCCGAGAAAGCGATAACGCAACGAGGACATGGCGTGATTATAGACCCCGGCTGCATTGCTACCATGCACACCATGTTCCGCATCGTCCTGTTCGAGCCCGAGATTCCGCCCAATACCGGCAACGTCATTCGCCTGTGCGCGAATACCGGCGTCGAACTGCATCTGATCAAGCCGCTCGGCTTCGATCTCGACCGACGCTCGCTGCGTCGCGCCGGACTCGATTACCGCTGGATGGCAGCAGTCCATGTGCACGACAACTTCGCCGCCTGCAGAACGGCTTTGGCTGCAGCCAGCGTAGCCCCCGCCGCGCGTTGGTACGCTGTCGAGACCGGCGGTTCGCGACGCTACGACGAAGTCGCCTGGCAGCCGGGCGATGTGCTGCTGTTCGGCTCCGAGCGGCGTGGCTTGCCGCAAGCAGTGCTCGAAGAATTGAAGGATGAGTTTGGCGCCGACTCTTTGGTCAGCATCCCGATGCGCGAAGGTAATCGCAGCCTCAATTTATCGAACGCGGTGAGTCTCGTGACTTACGAGGCTTGGCGACAGAACGGATTTGCCGGCAGCTGACTCCGGCGTCTATTCGCTGAACTCGGCCTTGATCGGGCGTGACATCAGTGCTTTGACGACCTCGCGCGCCGGCAATCCTTCATAGAGCAGTCGATAAATGCCTTCGCAGATCGGCATATCGACGTTTTGGCGTGCGGCGACCGAGTGCACGGCTCGCGCCGCGAGATAACCTTCGACCACTTGACCGATCTCGGTGAGCGCATCCTCGGCGGATTTGCCGGCTGCCAGCAGCAAACCGAAGCGACGATTGCGTGATTGATCGTCGGTACAGGTCAGCACCAGATCGCCGAGCCCCGCAAGGCCCATAAAGGTCTCGCGTTTAGCCCCGAGTGCGACCCCGAGCCGCGTCATTTCCACGAGTCCCCGAGTGATCAACGCGACGCGAGTATTGGCGCCGAAGCCGAGGCCATCGGCGAGCCCTGCGCCCACGGCGAGCACATTTTTGATGGCGCCACCCACTTCGACACCGACGATATCGTTCGAGGTATAGGCGCGAAAATTCCCCCCCGAGAGACTTTTGGCGAGCTCGGTGGCGAAGGCCTCGTCGGCCGAGGCGATGGTCATGGCCGTCGGCAGACCGCTGCCGACTTCACGAGCGAACGTGGGACCCGAGAGCACGGCAAAGGCACGGTCATCACCGAGGATTTCGCGGGCGACCTGATGTGGCAGCAAACCGGTCTCGAGCTCGAAACCTTTGGTGGCCCAGGCGAGACGCACCTGCGCTCCGAGCCGCGGTGCGATTTCTTTGAGCAGACTGCGCAGCGCATGGCTCGGCACGGCGATCAGAATTTCACCGACGCCGCTCAGCGCTTCATCGAGACTGCGGGCGACGGTCAGGTGATCGGGAAAGGGCGCATCTGGCAGGTAGCGCGCGTTGCGACGCTCGTGCGCCATGGTGGCTTGCTGCGCGGCATCGCGACCCCAAAGGCGGGTCGGATGCCCGGCGCGGGCGAACTGTATGGCGAGAGCGGTGCCCCATGATCCGGCACCGAGCACGGCCAGCGCGGCGGCCGTGTCGTTCATCGATCAGCTGTTCAGTGCCGGCGGTGCTTGTTCCGCCTGCTGCTGCGCTGCGGCGGCATCGGCCAGCGAGCGCATGTAGAGCGCATCAAAGTTCACCGGCGGCAGCAGCAGCTGCGGGAAACCGCCCTGCGTGACGAGGTTCGCGATGTTGGCGCGCGCGTAGGGGAAAAGCACCGCCGGAGCGACCGCGGCCACCGCCCGCCGATACTCTTCTTCGTTGAGGTTGCGGACACCGAACAGACCCGCCTGCTGCACCTCAACCAGAAAGGCGGTGTTCTCGCCGATCTTTGCCGTGATGCTCACCGTCAGCACGATCTCGCGCATTTCCGGTGATACGGCCTCTGAGGCCGTGTTCAGGTCGAGGCCGATTTGCGGATTCCACTCACCCTGGATGCGCGGACCTTTGGGCGCTTCGAAGGAGCAGTCTTTCAAATAAACGGACTGCAGAGAAAATTCTGGGGCGTTCGCATCTTCGCCGGGTTGGGCAACGCCATCGGCGCGCGGATCTGGATCGGACATGGGGTCTGGCCTCTGTGGTACGGGTGTTCGTGGACGATCAGGCCGGCGCAGTGCGCCGGGTCAGGCGGCGAGCAGCGGATCGAGACCGCCCTTCGCGTCGAGCGCGTGCAGATCGTCGCAGCCGCCGACATGCACATCGCCAATGAAAATCTGTGGCACGGTATGACGGCCACTGCGCGCCATCATCTCTTGCCGCAGCGCGGGGTTGCCATCGACATCGATGATTTCGAGATTCGCGTTCTTGCGTTCGAGCAGTTGGCGCGCCCGCGCACAGTACGGACACCACCCCGTCGCATACATCACGACTTTGCTCATGATTTGCCTTTGGTCATGGCCTGGCCGCGAGCGAGCGGCAGGTTCTCGCCACGCCAGCCTCCTAGGCCACCCTTGAGATTGAAGGCCTGCTTGAAGCCTTGCGTAGCCAGTACGCGCGCCGCGGCGGCACCGGTCGAACCGGAGTCGCAATAGACGATGACGTTCTTTTCTTTGTACTTTTTGAGGGCGTCGCCGGCGGTGAGCATGTCGGCGGAATCCATGCGTCGTGCGCCGCCGATATGACCTGCCGCGAAGTCTTCAGCCTTGCGCAGATCGATGATGAGGGCACCCTGGTTCTGCATGCGGATGAGGTCCTGCGGCGAGACGCCGGCGAAGGCGTCGCGGCGGGCCCGGATCTCGAACACGAGCACCAGCACGGCTGCGACCGCAGTCATCAACACGAGCCATGGGTGATTGGCGATGTACTCTGGCAACTTTTCCACGGGCGGGATTATACAATCTGCGCCGATGCTCGGCCGTATGACCCGTATTTTGCTGGTGTTGGCAGGGTCGGCGCTGCTCGGCGTCGCCAGTGCGCAGGATGCTGCTCGCGCCGAGGCGGAACTGCGCCAATTGCGCAGTGAAATCGAGCGAATTCGCGGTCAGGTCGCAAAAGATGCCGCCGAGCGCGACCGCCTGACCCGCTCGTTGCGGGCCGCCGAAACCGCCGCGAATCGTGCCCGTGGCGAACTTGACCGCTTGCGCGGCGAGCGTACCGAGCGCGAACAGCGCAGGGCAGACCTCGCCGCCCAAAAAACCACCCAAGAGGGCGAACTTGCCCGCGAACGTGCCGAGTTGGCCGCGCAACTGCGCGCTGCCTACCTGATTGGTCGTGAAGAACCGCTAAAGCTGTTTCTGAACCAGCAGGACCCTGCGCGCGCCGGACGCATGTTCGCCTATTACGGGTATTTCGGCCGCGCCCGTGCCGAGCAGCTGACCGCCATCGAAACCCGGGTGCGCGAGATCGAGACGCTGGACGCCGGTCTCGAGACCGAGCAAGAGCGCATTGCGCGCCTTGAACAAGCCCAGCGTGGCGAAGTGTCGCGCCTCGAAAAAGCCCGAAGCGAACGCGGCGAGGTCCTCGCGAGCCTCACGGCAGAATCCAAAGCCCGCAGCGCCAGCCTGCAGCGCCTGCAACGCGAACAGGCTGCGCTCGAGAAATTGCTGCGCGAACTGCGCCGTGCTGCACCGAAGTTTCCGACCGACAATCGCAGTCCGTTCGCCAACATGCGCGGCAAGCTCGCCTGGCCCACGAGCGGTCGGCTGGTTGCCCGCTTCGGGCAGCAGCGTGCGGGTACCGTGAAGTGGGAAGGGATGCTGATTTCGGCGCCGCGAGGCACACCAGTGCGGGCGATCCATCGCGGCCGCGTGGTCTATGCCGATTGGCTGGCGGGTCTTGGTTTGCTGCTGATCGTCGACCACGGCGGCGGCTATCTCAGTCTCTATGGTCACAACGAGCAGCTGTTCCGGGCCGTTGGCGATCAGGTCGTTGCCGGCGACACCATCGCCGGCGTCGGTGATACGGGCGGTCGCGCACAACCCGAGCTTTATTTTGAAATCCGTCAGTCGGCGCGGCCGCTCGACCCTGCGCCTTGGTTCAAAGATCGACAACCCTGATTTACAGCCTGCGCTGTGGCGCCTGAGCCGCGGACGTCCGTAACGCCGTGCCTGTAGAATTCGCCGTCGTGAAACCCTCTCGCGCCTTGTTCCCGATGGTTGGAATCGCTGGTCTTTTGGCCGGCGTGTTGCTGGCGCGTTTCGTGATCTTTCCGCCGGCCGAGCAGCTCGCCGTCGCAACGCCGACGCGCAGCGCAGAGTCGACGGCGCCGCTTCTGCAGCAACTGCCCACCGCCGATGCGCGCCGACTCGCCGAGACGCTGGCCCAGATCCGTCGTGAATATGTTGATGAAATCCCCGACGGCAAATTGATCGAAAGCGCCTTGCGCGGTCTGCTCGCCGGGCTCGATGCGCACTCCGAATATCTGGATCCGCGCGAGTACGAAGAACTGCGACGCGGCGCCGCCGGCAACTACCCGGGTATCGGCATCGAGGTCTCGGCCGACAACGGTTTCATCAAAGTTCAGCGGCCACTCGAAGAGTCTCCAGCGGCACGCGCCGGTATCCGTGCCGGCGATTTGATTTTGCGCATCGACGGTGAGCCGGTCGGTGCGAATGTTGCCGCCGCCATCGAACAAATGCGTGGACCGGCCGGATCTTTGGTCAAACTCACGGTGCGTCGCGCCGCCGGCGATGAACTTGTCGATGTGGTGCTCGAGCGCGCGCGCGTCGAAGTGCATAGCGTCAGTGGCGAGCCACTCGATGCGGGCTATGCCTATCTGCGCATTGCCGCATTCAGCGATACCACGCCTGCAGATTTCGAACGCACGATCGCGCAGCTGCGTCGCGAGCAGCCCGAACTGCGCGGCATCGTCATCGATCTGCGCAACAACCCGGGTGGTGTGCTCGAGGCGGCTGTTGCCGTCGCCGACGCCATGCTCGATCAAGGCAACATCGTCAGTGCCCGTGGTCGGGCCGCCGCTGCAAAGTTTCGCATGGATGCAAAGCCCGGACAGCTCGCGCAGGGTATCGACATTGCCGTGTTGGTCAACGGCGCTTCGGCCTCGGCCGCTGAAATCGTCGCCGGTGCGCTCAAAGATAACGGCCGCGCGCTGCTTGTCGGTCGTCGTACCTATGGCAAGGGCTCAGTGCAAAGCGTGATCCCGCTTGCCGATGGGTACGCCATCAAACTGACCACCTCGCGCTACGCCACACCCTCCGGCGCCTATATCAATGAGCGAGGCATTGCTCCCGATGTGGCGCTGGCCGGCCCCGATTCCGCACCGACTGATCCCAGTGTCGACGACGAAGTACGTGCCGCCATGCGCGAACTGCAGCGCCGTGCACCCAAAGGCACGAGAACGGCAGAAAACAGGAAACCCCGCGCATGATCGAACTGCTGCAGTATTTTTTGGACTTCATACTCAATCTCGACAGTCATCTTGTCGAGTTGATGCGCCAGTATGGACTGTGGATCTACGCAATCTTGTTCGCGATCGTTTTTGCCGAGACCGGGCTCGTGGTCACGCCGTGGTTGCCCGGCGATTCGCTGCTCTTTGCGGTAGGTACGCTCGCAGCGATCGACACCAGTGGCACGCTGCATGCGCCGACGGTCGCGCTGTTGTTGATTGTGGCGGCCATCCTCGGCAACAGCTGCAACTACGCCATCGGCAAGGTCATCGGCCCGCCGGCATTCAGCGGTCGCTATCGACTGCTCAGGGTGGAGTATCTGCGCCAGACCGAAGCGTATTTCGTGAAGCACGGTGGCAAGACCGTGATGTTGTCGCGCTTCTTGCCGATCTTGCGCACCTTTGCGCCCTTCGTGGCAGGCGTGGCGCGCATGGAGTATCCGCGTTTTCAAGGATACAACGTGCTGGGCGCCATCATCTGGGTCGCCATTTTTTTGGGTGGCGGTTACCTGTTCGGCAATATTGCGCTGGTCCGTGAGAACTTCGGTATTGTCACCTTGATGATCATCTTTGGTTCGTTGATACCGGTCGTGATCGTGGCGCTGCGCAACAAACGCTGACGCAGCACCACGATCGATATGGACAGTGTCAGAGGCTGAGGATTGCGCCGACCAGACCGCCGATCAGCAGCACCAGCATTGGCAAAGTGGCGAGCCCGAAGCCCGCGCTGCGCTTCTCGGCGGCTTTGACGTAGCCCGTGAAATAGAGCAAGCGACCAACAATGAATATGGCGCCGAGCACGGTGGCCCAGGTCACGCTGACGAACAAGGCGAACGCCCACAGCGAGGGAACGAAGATGATCAGCTGCTCGAGCGTATTCATCTGCGCCCGATAGTAGCGCTCGAAATCGATGTTGCCGCTGGTGGCTGGCGCCTTGACGCCGAAGCGGTAGCGAGCCCGACCCACTGCCAGAACAAAGCCGAAGTACTCGATCAAAGCGACGAGCATGACAATATGAACCGGTGCGTATTCTGCTGACATGGGAACCCCCTGAATTGAAACCGGGTCGAATATAGCCTGTTGGCGCCGTGGGCGCAGGAGGAGACGAACCATGCAAGGACGCGAGTGGCGCAGACTGTCTGCACCCCGGGTATCAACACGATGGATATCAGCCTTGTTGATATCGACTTCAGGGGTATCGTCGTTATTGGCGTCGACGGCAGCGGCGGCTGATCTGCAGTTTGCAGGGTATGCGCGTTCGCGCGATGACGGTCGCCTGCTTTACGTGGAGTCGCACCATGTACGCAACCCAGGCGCGGTGGGCGAAACACGCATCGTCATGTATCGCTGCAGCATCGATGGTCCGGCGTTCGCACGCAAAGAACTCAGCTATGGCAGCGTGCGCGAAGAACCGGAATTCAGTTTTACCGATGCGCGTCGCGGCTATGTCGAGGGCTTGCGTCGCAGCGCGCAGGGCCCGCTGGTGTTTCAGCAAGAAAACGCTCGTGCTCCGCGCCGTGAAGCCAAGGTACCTGCCAATACCGTCATCGTCTCCGATGCGGGCTTTGATGAATTCGTGCGCAAGCACTGGGCCGAACTCGAAGCGGGCAAGAGCGTTCGCTTTCCGTTCCTGATCCCGAGCCGCCTCGACTACCTCAGCTTCAAAGTAAAAAAGCACCACGAGATCAAGATCGAAGGCGCGACGGCCAGCGTCATCCGCCTCAACCTCTCGGGCGTGCTCGGCTGGTTTTTGCCTTACATCGAGGTGTCTTACCGCAAGACGGATCGAGTGTTGATGCGCTACGAGGGTCTGACCAACATCCGTGGCGACAACAACGAAAACCTGGTGGCGATCATAGAATTCCCGATGCGCGAGCGTCGCAATGTGCCGCCAGTCGATCTGCTCAAGCTGCGGGCGGAGCCTCTCGTTTCTCGTTGTTGAGCGGGGCGCGCGGCCAGTTCACGAGCACCGTTCCAAAAAGAATCACCGCCGTACCCAAAATTTGCAGGCTGCCGAGTCGCTCATCAAGCACCCACCAGCCGAGCAACAGCGCAACCGCCGGATTCACGAAACCATAGGTGGCCAGCTGCGCCGGCGTCACATTCACCGACAGCCAGGCAAAAGCGGTATACGCCACACCCGAACTCGCAATCGTCATGTAGGCCAGCGCGAGCAAGCCTTGCGTATCCCAGCTCCAGCGCGCCACGTCGCCCTGCAGCAATGCAGGTACCAGCAGCATCAGCCCACCGCAGAACATCTGCAGTGCCGTGAAGGTCATCAGATCGAGCGCAGGATTGGTGTTGCGGATGTGTATGGTGCCCGCAGACCAGCAGAGGCAGCCGAACACCATCACCATCGCCGGCCAAATCGAGGCGACGGCGGTATCGCCGCCGCCTGGCAGGATGATGAGGCTGGTGCCGGCAAATCCCGCAACCAGCCCGATCGCGACGCGCGAGGAAATTTTTTGAGCGCGAGCGCCGAACATGCCGAGCAGCGGAATCCAGAACGACGAAGAGACATTGAGCAACGCTGCGAGATTCGAGGGCAGGTGCTGCAGACTCCACAACGCCGAGCCGTTGGACAGAAAAACCGCAAGGCAACCGACGATGGCGAAGGTTCTCCAGTCGGTGCTCGTCAGTGCGGGCAGCCAAGGCTGGCCCGCCCTGCGCGCGACTAGGCGTGCCACCACGAACAGCAACAGGCCACCCGTGATGAAACGCGCCGCACCAAAAGCAAAAGGCGGCAATCGGCTGACGCCGATCTTTGTCATCAGGTAGCTCGAGCCCCAGATGAGATAGATGATCGCGAACGAAACGATGAGCTTCGTGCGTCGCGAGGCGTCGACCTGGCCGCTCACGGATTTTGGCGGTGCGCCGGGCTTAGCCGGCGCGCGCTGCGGCCTCGGCGCGGGTGGCGGTGCGGTACATCAAAAAGCCGAGTAGCGCGAGGACGCCGAGACCCAGCCATTCACCGAAGTGCAGGCCTGCCGGCAGCGCGAGCACATCGGCGCTACCTGAGGTGACGATGGGGACGGCGATGGCAATACCCATCAGCGCTTCGCCCGTGATCATGCCTGCGGCGAACAACAGACCCTTGCGCCCACGACGTTCGAGATCGGCCTCTGTACAGCCTGCGCGACGCAGGTGTCGCTCGGCGAGGAAGGCGAGCATGCCGCCGAGAAAGATCGGCGTCATGAGTTCGATCGGCAGATAGATGCCCACGGCTACGGCGAGCACGGGTGTGCGAAAACTCGAACCACGCGCCTTCAAGATTTCGTCGACGATGATGATCGCAACGCCGATCACGGCGCCGATGGCGATCATGTCCCAAGGCAGCTGACCTCCAAAAAGTCCTTTGGCCACCGAAGCCATGAGCGTGGCCTGCGGCGCGAGCAAGGGATTCGGATGTGTCTCGGTGGGCACACCGATGCCATAGGCTTGTTCCAGCAGATTGAGCACGGGCGCCATGACGAGCGCGCTGCTCGCGGCACCGATGGCGAGCATGACCTGTTGTCGCCAAGGCGTGGCGCCAACGATATGACCGCACTTGAGATCTTGCAGGTTGTCGCCGGCGATGCAGGCGGCGCAGCACACCACGGCACCGATCATGATCGCGGCCACTGGCCCGAGGCTGCTGTCCGGCCCCATCAAAACAAGCAGAACGACCGACGAAAACAGGATCGTGGCGATGGTGATGCTCGACACCGGATTGTTGGACGAGCCCACCAGACCCGCCATGTACGCCGACACTGAACAAAACAGAAACCCGGTGACGACCATGATGACCGTCATCGGCATGCTCACGGCGAGCGAGCCAACGATCGTTTCATAGAGTGCCCACAGCGGCAGCATGAAAAGCACAATGCCGATCAGCACCGATTTCATCGGCAGATCTTGTTCGGTGTGCGCGATCACCTGACCCGCTGCGCTTGCGCGGGCTGCAGCCAGTCCACTGCTGATACCCGATACCAGCGACTTTCTCAAAGAAATCAGCACCCAGAAGCCACCGACCAGCATGGCGCCGACACCGAGGTAGCGAATCTGCTTGGACCAGATGAGCCCAGCCAAATCTTCGGCTGGCAAACCGGCAGCAAGCTGCGCGAGCTCTGCATTCGAGGGCAGCACGTTGGCAACGTAGATGGGAATGGCGATGTTCCAGGAGATCATCGCCCCGGCGAGTGCAACGATGCCGACATTGACGCCAACGATGTAGCCGACGGCCAGCAGCGCCGGCGACAGATTGGTACCGACAAATCCCAGATAGCTACCAAAGAAACCGGCGCTGGCTGCGGTGTCGGGAATCAGCTTGAGACCACTGCCTGCCGCCAGTTTGGCAAATGCACCACCCAGCGCCGACAAACCGAGAATGCGAATGCCTTGCGACGGATTTTCGCCAGCCTTCAAAACTTCGGCGGCGGCTTGCCCCTCCGGGAAGGCGAGTTTTTGATCGACGATCAGCACGCGCCGCAACGGCACCGAGAACAGCACACCCAAAATGCCGCCGAGTCCGGCGATCGTCAGCACCCAGGAATACTCGAAGTCTTGCCAGAAGCCGAGGATCACCAGCGCCGGAATGGTGAAGATCACGCCCGAGGCAATCGAGGAACCGGCTGAAGCACCGGTTTGTACGATGTTGTTTTCGAGAATGCCGCCACCACCGAACAGACGCAGCACCGCCATCGAGACCACCGCCGCAGGGATCGCCGAGGCGATCGTCATGCCTGCGAACAAACCGAGGTAAGTGTTCGCAGCAGCGAGAATCATCGCCAACACGATGGCGAGCAGGATGGCGCGCAGCGTCAGCTGCGGCGGTAGCGGTGCATTCATTGCTGATTCCCGGCGAGTTTCTTGAGCCAGGGCGAACCGAGGATGAGGACGAGACCCGCACCACCGGCGATGAAGCACATCTGCAGGAACTGCGCCGGCATCGCCGTCGCTTCACCCGAGCCGAC
>JBJTAV010000121.1:0-60652 GCA_046091005.1 Gammaproteobacteria bacterium
GACGGTAGTCCACTGTTCGCCGCAGACCTGCCCAACCTGATCGTCACGCCCCATATTGCCTGGGGTGCGGTCGAGTCGCGGCAACGCTGTCTCGACGAAATGGTGCTCAACATCAACGACTGGCGAGCCGGGGGAACCAGACGTCGAGTTGTCTGATCAAATCGGCATGACCACGCCAGTGCCGCCGCAGTCCCGTCCCGAAAACCATCTGCGCGGCTTAGGCCGCCTCGGCGCAGCCACAGTCAGCGGACTTTGCTGCGCGGGTTTCTTGTGCGTAAGCACACCGAGCGCAGCCCAGGAGCCCGCGCGGCCGGCTCTCCTTGTTCCCCTCAAACTCGGCAGCATCGATCAGGCGAGCTTCGACCCAGAGAGCCGCTGGGCCGAGGGCGCAGCAATAGTCATCGCGCCGGTAGAGGTTCGTTTCAGCGCCGCCTGGGACCCCCGCCAGTTCGGAACCTTTGGTCTTGCACCCAAAGATATCGAGAAAATTCGCAATGATCTCGCCGAGCTGTCACACAAGACGTTCACCGAGACCCTGACCAAGCTGGGTGTCAAACCTGCTGGTGATTCGGGCAGTCAAAAAATACTCGAACTGCATATCAAAATCATTGATCTATACCTCAATGCGCCGCCGCGCTCCGAGATCAACCCGCTTTACACTTTTGTCTACGAATCCGGCCAGATGACGCTGGAGCTCGAGGTGCGCGAGGCCGGCACGGGCCGGGTTCTGGCCACCCTGCATGATCGCTATCGTGACCCGCGCGATGCCCAACTGACGCTGGACAATGAAATCACCCAACGTGCCGCAACTCGGCTGGCCCTGCGTGAGTGGGCTACCCGGCTACACAGCCTGCTGCTGCAGGCGGGCTTAAGGTAGAATCCGCGGCCCTCTTGCCGGATATCACGGACGATTCCCAGCGATGCCTTCAATGAATACGCAGCGCAAGTTCACGCTCGCCACCGCCCTGCTTGCTGCGGCCATGGTGCTTGCCGCCTGCTCGGGCAAAGAAGCAGGTGGCCGGGACGGCGAGCAGCGCTCGGGACCGAGCGGCGCCGGCGGCCCTCCCCCGGCCACGGTCATCACGAGCAAGGTAGAGAGGCGCCCCTTCGGCCCCGTGATCGAAGCGGTCGGTACTGCACTCGCGCGTGAATCAGTGGAAATCACCTCCAAGTCTGCCAATACGGTCACGGCGATTCGCTTCGAAGAAGGTCAACGCGTCGCCGCAGGGGCGGTGCTGGTCGAGCTCGATCGCGCACAGGTTGCCGCCTCGCTCGCCGAGGCCGAAGCCAATCTCGTCGAAGCGCGCAACCAGTTCAATCGCGGTCGCGACTTGTCGGTGACCTCGGCCCTCTCGAAGGCGCAACTCGATCAACTCGAGACCGCGGTCAAAACCGGCGAGTCGCGGGTCGCCGCGGCCCGTGCGCGACTCGAAGATACCGTCATTCGCGCGCCGTTTGCCGGACGCACGGGTTTTCGCAAAGTCAGTCGAGGCGGTCTCGTCAATCCGGGTACCGTCATCACCACACTCGATGACAGCACTGTGATCAAGCTGGAGTTCACCGTGCCACAATCCTTTCTCAATGATTTGGCACCCGGTCTGTCGGTCGAGGCCCGCGCAGAGGGCCTTGGCGGGCGCGTCTTCAACGGCAAGATCACCACCATCGACTCGCGTATCGACCCCGTGACCCGTGCCATCGCTGTACGCGCCGAGCTGCCAAACGCCGACGGTGCTCTGCGGCCAGGCTTGTTCATGAGCGTGCGACTGCGTGGCAAGCCCATCGAAACTTTGATGATTCCCGAAGAAGCCTTGATACCGGAAGAAGGTCGCAGCTTCGTGTTCGTGGTCGAGGACGGCAAGGCGCTGCAACGCGAAGTACGTACCGGCGGGCGCGAACCCGGTAGCGTCGCCATCATCGATGGGCTCACCGGAAATGAAGCGGTGATCGTCGAAGGCACGCAGCGCACTCGCAATGGCGGCAAGGTCAAAGCCCAGCCGCGTGCGACCACGCCCGGCGCCTGAGTACGCAAGCAATGAGTCTCTCTGAACTTTGCATACGCCGCCCCGTCTTCGCGACGGTGCTCAGTCTGCTGCTCGTGATCTTTGGTCTGGTGGCACTCGAACGTCTGCCGCTGCGCGAATATCCGGATATCAACCGACCGGTGGTCTCGATCACCACCAGCTATCGCGGCGCCTCCGCCAACGTGGTCGAAAACAAGGTCACGCAGGTTATCGAGGATCGCATCGCGGGCATCGAGGGCATCGTCAAACTCGAGTCGGATAGTTCCGACGAACGCTCCAGCATCCGCGTCGAGTTCGATGTCTCGCGAGACATTGACGACGCCGCAAACGACATCCGCGATCGCATCTCGCGCGTAGTCGCGCAATTGCCGCCGGAGACGGATCCGCCGCAGGTCGCGAAGTCCGACTCGAATGCCGAAGCGATCATGTTTCTCAGTTTCAGCTCCGAGAACATGACACCGCTGCAGGTGACCGACTACGCCGAACGCTACATCATCGATCGACTCTCGACGGTGCCCGGTGTTTCCCGCGCCTCGATGTCCGGTTCGCGCCGCGCCGCCATGCGCGTGTGGATCGACAGGCAGGCTCTGGCGGCACGCGCCCTCACCGTCGGCGATATCGAATCCGCGTTGCGTCGCGAAAACGTGCAGCTGCCTGCAGGCCGTATCGAATCGGAGCAGCGCGAGTTTTCTTTGCGCACCGAAGTCGGTCTGGATAGCGCCGAGGACTTTCGCAATTTGGTCATCGGTCGCGGACCCGAAGGCCATCTGGTACGACTCGGTGAAGTTGCCGAAGTCCGCATCGCCGCCGAGAACGACCGCACCCTCATGCGCACCAACGGCCAGGCCGGTGTGGGGATAGGCATCGAAGCCAACTCCAAGGCAAACGTGCTCGATGTTGTGCACGGCATACGCGTAGAGATTGACCGACTGCAGAAGACCTTGCCCAAGGGCGCAACGCTGATGGTCACCGTGGATAACGGCGTGGCGATCGAGGCTGCGCTGCGCGAGGTATTGATCGCGGTGATCTTCGCGTTCATCTCGGTGCTGATCGTCATCTACGGTTTTCTGGGTACGCTGCGGACCACCATCATCCCCGCCGTCACCATTCCAGTATCGGTGATCGCCGGGTTCATGTTCGTCTACGCGCTCGATTATTCTTTGAACGTGATCACCCTGCTCGGGGTCGTGCTGGCGATCGGACTGGTGGTCGATGACTCGATCGTGGTACTCGAAAACATCCATCGTCGTGCCGAACTCGATGAACCTTCCATGGTCGCCGCCATCCGCGGCAGCCGCGAAATTGCCTTTGCGGTCATCGCCACCACGCTGACGCTGGTCACGGTTTTCGTGCCGATCTCTTTCCTGCCCGGTGATAACGGTCGCCTGTTCCGTGAGTTCGGTCTGACTCTCGCCGCCTCGGTATTACTCTCGGCGCTCGTCGCTCTGACGCTGACACCCATGATGGCCTCGCGCCTGCCACCCGAGCGCGAGATGAAACACGGACGCTTCGCCGTGTGGGTCGAAAACTTCTTCAAAAAAATGACCGTCGCCTACGAACTTCGCCTACGCCAACTGATGCGGCGGCCATGGCTGATTGTCGGCGGGGTGCTCGGCCTCGGTTTCCTTGGTGCGCTCAGCTTTCGTGCACTACCCTCGGAGTTCATGCCGGCGGCCGATGCGGGGCGAGTGATGGTGTCGCTGACCGCCCCCGAGGGCGCGAGTTTTGAATACACCTCCGACTATGGACGTCGCCTCGAGGCGATTGCGCAAAGCGGACTCGATTCCGGCGAAATTCGCCGAGCCACGCTGCGTGTGCCCGGCAGCTACGACGGTACAGGGTCCGTGAATTCGGCGCGTCTCATCCTGACCCTCGAAGATTGGGGTGCTCGTGAACGCTCCGCACAAGAAATCGCTGCATCAATTCAACGCGAGCTCGCCAGCCTTCCGGGTGTACGCGCCAACACGATGGTGCCTGGCGGTATGCGCGGCAGCTGGGGCAAACCGGTGCAAGCCGTGCTGGGTGGGCCCGACTACGAAAGCCTCGCGGCCTGGTCCGAGAAGCTGACCAAGCTCGCCGAGGATAATCCGGGGCTCACGGGTGTCGACACCAGCTACAAGCCGCGCAAGCCGCAGATCCGCATCGCGATCGATCGCAACCGCGCTGCCGATCTCGGCGTGTCGTTGCAAACCGTCGGTCGCACACTCGAGACCATGCTTGGTTCACGTATTGTCACCACATTCATCGATCGCGGGCGCGAATATAACGTGGTGCTGCAGGGGCGTGCCGATGAGCGCGCCACCACCACCGATCTCACCAACCTCATGGTCCGCTCCGATCGCACCGGCGAGTTGGTGCCACTGGCGAGTGTGGTGAGGCTCAATGAAACCGCCGGCGCCACCGAGCTCAGTCGCTTCAATCGCCTGCGTTCTGTCGAGATCGACGCCGGGCTCGCCGAGGGTTACACCATGGGCGAGGCGATCAACTGGTTCGAAGACACCGTCGCCCGCGAATTGCCAGCCGAAGCCACGCTCATGTGGGATGGCGAATCGGGTGACTATGTGCGCAGCGGCGGACAGCTGTGGACCACGCTGCTGTTCGCCGTGATCATCGTATTTTTGGTGCTGGCAGCACAGTTCGAGAGCTTCGTGCATCCAGCGATCATCATGGTCACGGTGCCGCTCGCGCGGCTCGGCGCCGTGTTCGGCCTGCAACTGCATGGCATGAGCGTGAATATCTTCAGCCAGATCGCCGTGATCATGTTGATAGGCATCGCGGCGAAAAACGGCGTGCTTATCGTCGAATTCGCCAATCAGTTACGCGAACGCGGCATCGAATTTCGCGAAGCGGTGGTACAGGCCGCCGTCGTACGTTTGCGTCCGGTGCTCATGACCAGTCTGTGCACCGCTTTTGGTGCAGTGCCATTCCTGTTTGCGACCGGCGCGGGCGCCGAGCAGCGCGAACCCATCGGCGTCGTGGTTTTTTATGGCACCTTGGTGTCGGTATTCCTCACCTTGCTCGTGGTCCCTGCCGTTTATTCTTTGGTCGCACGACGTACGCGCTCGACGCAGTACACGACTCGGCTCGTCGATCGCCTGCTCGGCAACGACCCGAAAGAAGCAGAACGAGCCTGAGCGATCAAGGCGGGCGCGAGGCCCGGGCTCTACCGAGTTTTCAGAGAGTGGGGTTCGGTAGCGCGTGGAATGCGTGCCGCAGACTTTCGCCCCAACCGCCCCTGATCATGCGGAAATATTCATCGTCAGCTGCGATGCTGCGATGCACGAGTACGCGTAATGCGTCACGCTTGAGACAGAGCAGATCGAGCGGCGGACCCACCGACAGATTCGAACGAATGGTGGAATCCATGGAGATGAGCGCACACTTGGTCGCCTCGGCGATGCTCGAGGAGCGCGTGATGACGCGATCGATGATGGGCTTGCCGTACTTCGATTCACCGATCTGAAAGTAGGGCGTATCGATGCTCGCTTCGATGAAATTGCCCGCCGAATAAACATTGAACAGCCGCGGCGCCTCGCCGCTGATTTGCCCGCCAAGTATGAACGTGGTATTGAACTCGATACCGTGATCTTTGAAAGCCTCGGCATCGCGCCGATACACGGCGCGCAAGGCATCGCCGACGAGCTCGGCCGCATCGAACATCGTCTCGACGGTGTACAGGCTGCGACGGTCGGCATGCACAGCGTCTTCTTGCAGTGCGTGTACCACGGCCTGCGAGACCGCGAGATTGCCTGCCGTCTGCAACACGAGCACACGGTCACCCGGCCGCTCGAAAACATGCATCTTGCGGAAAGTGTTGATTTGATCTACGCCCGCGTTGGTGCGCGAGTCGGAGAGAAACACCATGCCGGTGTCGAGCAAGGTCGCTACGCAATAACTCATGACTGATTCTACTGCTGCGCGGCGTGCTGCTGCAGCAAGCGCGGCCGCGGTGTAGCCGGCCGACGTTGCAGACCATCGCCCGACACTTCGACCTTGGCGCTCATGGTTTCCGCGCCACCGCCGCGACGAACGCCCCGTACCGGACAGGCATCGAGGTAATCGCGACCGACTGCAACACGGCAGTGCTGCAGACTGCCCGGTACACCGTTCGTGACGTCGATCGCGAACCAGCGCTCATGCTGTGCGAGCCAGACGTCGACCCAGGCGTGGCTCGCGATGTGATCATCTCGGCCCGTGAGCAAGTAGCCGCTCACATAACGCGCCGGTACGCCAAGCGCACGACAGCAGGCGATCATCACATGCGCATGGTCCTGACAAACTCCGCGACCCAAAGAAAACGCACGCGCTGCGGTGTCCGAAACTCCAGTCGCCCCCGCCACGTAGTCCATGCGGTCGCGCACGGCATGCGCAAGCTTCATGGCGTCATCGCGTCCGGGTTTTTTGCTGCCATGGCTTGCCGCGAACTCGAGCAGCGCCTCGTCGGCGCGCGTGAGAGCAGTATCAGGCACATAGACGAGCGGTGACAAGCGTCCACGGTCTGCGGGCGCCGAGTCGGCGACCTCTTCGGTTTCGACCGTGCCCGACACCGTGGTATGGATTTCTTCGTGCGGTTCGTCGAGGGTCAGCAAATGCATGAGATTGCCATGGGCGTCGATCTGCTGCGACTGTCGTCCCGGCGCCGTGAGGCTCCAGGCGAGCACGCGCTGCCCGGTCTCGGTACGCGGTGTGAGGCGCAAACTCTGCACGCTGTGCTTCGCGGGGCGGTCATAGCGATAAAGCGTTTCGTGACGGATATGCAGCAGCATGGTCAGCCTGTGGCGTCGGAAACGAGGAAGTCGCTGGCGATGCGCGCACCCAGGTCGCCGTTTCGCGACAAAAAATTGCTGAGATAGCGCCGCAGGCCTGTCGCGAGCATGTCGTCGATGCGGCCATATTGCAGGCTGGCATCGATCTCGCCAGCACGTCGCAATGTTTCGGCCGAGCGATCGTTCGCCACTTTGACCAGCACCTGATGTACGCGGCTCATGCAGTGGCGCAGTGCTCGCGGCATACTTTCGCGCAAGATGAGGAGCTCGGCAACTCGTCGCGGCGTGATCAGATCGCGATAGACTTTGCGATAAATCTCGAAGGCAGATACCGAGCGCAGCAATGCACTCCACTCATAGTAATCGCCGGCATCGTCGCTGTTGGCAGCATCCTCGGCCAACATTTCGAAGCGAGCATCGAGAATGCGCGCCGTGTTGTCAGCGCGCTCGAGGTAAGTGCCCAACCAGGTGAAATCGAGCGCATCGTCGTGCAGCATCGTCCCCTGAATCACGCCGCGCGCCAGATGCGAGCGAAACTTCACCCACTCAAAGAAATTGGCGAGTGCCTGTGCCGAGACCGTGTCGCGCCTGAAGCCGCGGATCTCGAGCCAAGTCGAGTTCAGGGTCTCCCAGGTCTCGGAGGTCAGCGTGCCGCGGACGGCGTGCGCGTTTTCACGCGCTCTGTCGAGACACTGCTCGATACTGCCGGGGTTACTGTGCTCGAAGGAAATCCAGTCGATGGCGGCAGACTGGGTCACTGCACCGCGAGCGGCGAGAAAAGGCTCGAGCTGACCCACGGTGGCGAGAGTCGAGGTCCAGCGTCGACGCACGACGTCTTCTTCCTGACGGAGCAGCGTCATGCGGCAGTTGACATCGAGCATACGGGCCAGATTTTCGGCACGCTCGGTGTAGCGCGCCATCCAGTAAAGGTGATCGGCCGTACGGCTCAGCATGCGAGCACCCAAGTATCTTTGGTGCCGCCACCCTGTGACGAGTTGACGACCAGCGAGCCCTCTCGCAAAGCAACCCGCGTGAGTCCGCCGGGCACCATCACCACATCGCGACCGGACAACACGAACGGCCGCAGATCGACATGGCGCGGAGCGAGCCCGCTGTCGACGAAGGTGGGGCAGGCCGAGAGCGCGAGTGTCGGCTGCGCGATATAGCGCGCCGGATCAGCGACGATGCGCTCGCGGAAGGCGTCGATCTCGGCGCGCGAGGCGCGCGGGCCGATCAGCATGCCGTAGCCGCCGGCACCGTGCACTTCTTTGACCACGAGTTCATCAAGGTGCTCGAGCACATGGGCGAGATCTTCCGGCCTTCGCAGAATCCAGGTCGGCACGTTCGCAAGTACCGGCTCTTCACCGAGATAGAAGCGGATCATCTCGGGCACATAAGGATAGGTCGATTTGTCGTCGGCGATCCCTGTGCCCACGGCGTTCGAGATGGTGACCCGCCCCGCACGATAAGCCGTCAGCAGCCCCGGCACACCGAGCATGGAGTCGGGCCTGAAAGCGAGTGGATCAATGAAATCGTCATCAATGCGCCGATAGATGACATCGACACGACGCGGCCCCTGAGTGGTTCGCATATAGACGATTTCGTCATCGACATAGAGGTCTTGTCCCTCGACAAGTTCGATGCCCATCTGCTGCGCAAGGAAGGCATGTTCGAAATACGCGCTGTTATGCGCCCCTGGCGTCAGCAACACCACGGTGGGATCGCGCACCCCTGCAGGGGCAACGCCGCGCAGGGTTTCGAGCAGCAAGTCGGGATAATGCTCGACGGGTGCCACGCTGTAGCGCGCAAAGAGCTCGGGAAACAACCGCATCATCGCTTTGCGATCTTCGAGCATGTAAGAGACGCCCGACGGCACGCGCAAATTGTCTTCGAGCACGTAGTACTCGCCAGCGCCCGCTCGCACGAGATCTATGCCGGCGATGTGCGCATAGACGTCCATCGGCACATCGATGCCCTGCATCTCCGGCCGATACTGCACATTGCAAAGCACCTGCTCGGCGGGAATGTGCCCCGCGCGCAGGATTTCCTGATCGTGATAAACGTCATGCAAAAAAGCGTTCAGCGCCGTGACGCGCTGACGCAAGCCACGCTGCAAAAACTCCCACTCGGCAGAGGGAATGATCCGCGGCACGATGTCGAAAGGAATCAGCCGCTCGGTGCCGGTCTCGTCACCATACACGGCGAAGGTGATGCCGGCGCGCCGAAACAGCGTATCGGCTTCGGCAAGTTTTTCGCGGATGCGTTCGGGTGGCGTCGCCGCCAACCAATCGGAATACGGCGAGTAGTGCGTGCGCACGGCGCTACCGTCCGCATACATTTCATTGAAGATCTTGGTCATCGAAGATCTCGCCCTCGCCGCCCGGTTTCGCCTGTGCTCACCAGATCTTGCCACCAATCCAGCGACCGGCGGCAGGCACATGGGGAAAGAATTCGATGGACGCGAAGGCGCCATGCTTGGCGTACGGATCGTTGTCGATGATCTGGCGGGCGCGATCCAGACTTTTGGTGTGCAAGGAATAAAGGCTGCCGATCGGCCCGCTGCCATCTTCGGCGAATAGCGGTCCCGCTATGTTGAGCTCATCGAGCACCGTCTCGATGTATTGCAGGTGCGCCTGTGTTTGTGCCGCGCGGACCGCGGCGCCGTTCGGACCGTCGCGGCAAACGACGACGCAGGCGGTCTTCTCGTATTTTGACGGGGGTGTCGGAGTGGACATGGCGGGCTGCTCCCGAATCGGGGGGAGAGGGAGGGGAGGGACTCAGGATAGCAGCCCGCCAGTCATTTCAGGTTTGATCGATCAGGCAGCGAGGCCGACCTCCGCTGCCGCAGGCGCCTGCTCGAGCACACGCGCCACGGCGTGGATCACGGCCGCAATGCGTACAGCGCTCTGGATGGCCTCACGGCCCACCTCGTGCTTGCGCAGCAGCTTCTCGTGCGACTCGATGCAGAGACCGCAACCGTTCACGGCCGAAACCGCGAGCGAATAGAGCTCGAAATCGAGCTTGTCGATACCGGGGTTAGCCATCACGTTCATGCGCAGGCGCGCCGGCATGGTCTGATAGTCCGCATCGCCGACAAGATGCACAAAGCGGTAATAGATATTGTTCATACCCATGATCGCCGCCGCTGCTTTCGCCCCGGTGATCCCCGCCTCGTCGAGCTCGGCTCGCGCCGCCGCCTCGATCGCCTGCGCCAGGGGCAGGTGACGCGAAGCAATGGCGCTTGCCACAGCCGTGCCCCAGATCTGCCGCGCCGTGAGCCCGGGTGCGCCTTGCACGGTCAGCACCGAGCCCAGGTTGAGCTTGAGATCGCGCGCGTAGTCGGGCAAAGAATCCCGCAACTGCTCGAGAGCGCTCACGATCAGGCCGCCTTCAAGGTGTCTTCGCCCTTCTGCCAATTGCAGGGGCAAAGCTCGTCGGTCTGCAGCGCATCGAGAACACGCAGCACTTCTTCGGGCGAGCGGCCGACGTTGAGGTCGGTGACGTACACGAACCGGATCACACCCTGCGGATCGACGATGTAGGTCGCACGCTGCGCCACGCCTGCTTCCGCATCGATGATGCCAAGCGCAGCAGACAGCTCGCGCTTGATGTCGGCGAGCATCGGGAACGGCAGATCCTTGAGCTCGGACTTGGTGCTGCGCCAGGCAAGGTGGACGAACTCACTGTCGGTGCTCACGCCATAGACCTGCGTGTCGCGCGCCGCAAATTCCTTGTTGAGCTTGCCGAACGCCGCGATCTCGGTCGGGCAGACGAAGGTAAAATCCTTCGGCCAGAAAAACACGAGTTGCCACTTGCCCTTGGCCGACTCGTTGGTGAACGGCTGGAAGGCGGTCTTGATGTCGTTGCTCACCACACCGGTGAGCGAGAACTTCGGAAACTGTTGGCCGATGCCGATCATGGGAAAACTCCTGCGGTGGGTTTGGAATGCGCGCATGGTGCCGATCCCGTCCTCGACAATCCAATCGATTGATGTGATGATTTCGATAGACGCAATAAATCGATCGCGCAACCCGATCGCCGGACAAAGGAGTGTCCTTCGATGGCCGACATCAAGCTCAAGGATTTGCGCTATCTCATTGCGGTCGCGGACACCGGACACTTCGGCAAGGCCGCCGAGCGCTGCTTTGTCAGTCAGCCCACGCTTTCCGCGCAACTCAAAAAACTCGAGGAGTATCTTGGCGTACCGCTGATCGAGCGCCAGCCGCGCAAGGCGCTGCTGACACCGGCGGGTGCCGAGATCGTTACGCGGGCGCGACGCATCGTCGAGGCCAGTGACGATGTGGTCGCCATCGCGCAAGCCCATCGTGAACCGCTTGCAGGCCGTCTGCGCGTGGCTTTTCTGCCGACCATCGGACCCTATCTGTTGCCGTTGGTCGCGCCCCGCCTGCGCAAAGAATTCCCGCGCCTCGAGCTCATGCTGTACGAATACCAAACGGCCACCATGCTCGAGCGCCTGCGTGCCGGTGACATCGACATGGGCGTACTCGCGTTGCCGATCGACATGGATGGGCTCGGTGCCAAACCGCTCTATGACGAACCTTTCGTCGTCGCCGCGCCCGCAGACCACGCGCTCGCCGCGCGCAAGCAAATTCGCATCGAAGATTTGCAGGGCGCGACGCTGTTGCTGCTCGAAGATGGCCACTGCCTGCGCGATCAGGCACTCGATGTCTGCAACCGCATCGACGTGCACGAAAAGCAGGACTTTCGCGCGACCAGCATCGAGACCTTGCGACAAATGGTCGCCTCCGGCGCAGGTCTTACACTGATGCCGCAACTGGCTACGCAGGGCAGTCACGCCGCCCCGCGTGGTCTCGTTTTCAAGCCCTTTGCCAAACCGCTGCCTGCACGGCGCATCGGCGCGATCTGGCGCAAGCGCTCGCCACGCGCAATCGCCATCGATGCTGTCGCCGACGTGATCGCGACCCACGCGCTGCACGCGCTCGAAAAGGTGAAATGACCATGACTGCGACGATCTTTTGGTTCCGTCAGGATCTGCGACTCAGCGATCATCCTGCGTTGCAGGCGGCGATCGTACGCGGCGAGCCCGTGATCCCGACTTTTCTTTGGTGCCCTGAGGAAGAAGGCGAATGGGCGCCCGGGGCTGCTGCACGCTGGTGGCTGCACCAGTCGCTCGGCACACTGGCGCGCGATCTTGAACGTCTGGGTTCGCAGCTCGTCATCCGCCAAGGCAAAGACTCGCTCGCCGCGCTGCGCAAGCTCGTCAAAGAAACAGGCGCCAGCGCCGTTTATTGGAGTCGCCGCTATGAGCCCCTTGTCATCACGCGCGATCGCCATATCAAGGAAGTCTTGCGTGAAGAGGGGCTCGAAGCACGCAGTTTCAATGCCGCGCTGCTCATCGAGCCTTGGGATGTGCAAAACCTGAGTGGCAAGCCCTTTCAAGTGTTCACGCCTTTCTGGCGCCGAGTCATGGCTGATCTCGCTCCGCCTGCGCCGCTGCCGGCGCCTAAAAAACTCATGCCACCCAAACGCTGGCCGACGGGAGTCACCCTCGACGCCTTGCGCCTGATGCCCAAGATTCATTGGTACGGCGGTATGCAGCAAAGTTGGTCACCGGGCGAACGGGGTGCCGCCAAACTGCTGGATGCCTTTCTGGATGGCCCGGTCAAAGATTATGGTGACACCCGCAATCTGCCAGCCGTCGGCGGCACATCGAGACTTTCACCGCATCTGCACTTTGGTGAGCTCTCGCCGCGACAGGTGTGGCACGCAGCCCCCAAATGGCGCAGCAGTCAGTTCATGACCGAGATCGGCTGGCGCGAATTCGCGCATCATCTGCTCTACCACTTTCCGCGCACGACCAACGAGCCCCTGCGTGGCGAGTTTGCACGCTTTCCGTGGCGCGACGATGAGCGCGAGCTCATCGCTTGGCAACGTGGTCAGACGGGCATTCCTCTCGTCGATGCGGGCATGCGTGAACTTTGGGAGACCGGCTGGATGCACAATCGCGTGCGCATGGTGGTCGCATCGTTCCTCGTCAAAAATTTGCGCATGCACTGGCTGTACGGTGCTCGCTGGTTTTGGGACACGCTGGTCGACGCGGATCTCGCCAGCAACACCCTCGGCTGGCAATGGGCGGCCGGATGCGGTGCCGATGCAGCACCCTACTTCCGCGTCTTCAACCCGGCAAGCCAAGCCGAAAAATTCGATCCCGAGGGCGAGTACGTTCGGCGCTGGATCCCCGAACTCAGCGGAAAATCGGCGAAGCCTTATCCGTCACCCATCGTCGATCTGAAGGCCTCGCGCGAGTCCGCCCTCGCTGCGTTCAAAACTCTGCGCGGTCGCTAACTCACCAAGAAAGGCACGGCGAGCGAAAATCTCGTCCTGCCTCCGCCCATCCCCACCAGTCCCCGAAGTTCCGAAAATGGTCAAACATATTGTCATGTGGCGTCTGCCCGACAGCGGCTCCAAGGCCGCCGATGCGGCGCGCATCAAAGTTTTACTTGAAGGCCTTGCCGGACGTATTCCGGGGCTCCTCAAAATAGAAGTAGGGGTCAATTTCATCGATGACCCGAACGCCGCCGACGTGGTCCTTTACAGCGAATTCACCGACGCGGCGGCTTTGGCGGTCTATCAATCGCACCCGCTGCACCTCGAAGTGGTGCCACAGGTCAAAGCCTTGGCGGTCGAGCGGCGATCGGCGGACTACCTTATTTAGGGGGTCTGAAATTCAGGGGATGTTGAACTCCCAACCTTCCAAGATTCCCGGGGTTTGGGCACACTGAGAGGTCCAAAAAGGCGTATTCGTCGGGGATTGCCTCATGTTTGCCGCTCGACTCTCTTCCATGGCCATGGTGTGTGCCGCACTGTTCGCGGCGGGCGCCGGTCCGCTTGCTCAGGCCCAATCGACGATCGCTGCGGCACAACAAACTGCGGCGCAACAAAAAACCATGCCGGCTTGTAAAGGCACGTCGCGAGCGAGCTGGAACAATTGCACCGCCACGTACACAAGCACCGAAGGCGCGGTGTACGTCGGCGAGTTTCGTGGCGCTAAATACAACGGCCAAGGTACGGCAACCTGGCCAAACGGCGATCGTTATGTCGGCGGTTTTCTCGACGACAAATTTCACGGGCAGGGCATCTACACGTCAGAAAAAAATTTCGTCTACGTCGGCGAGTTTCGTAACGGCATGTTCAACGGTATTGGTACCTATACCAGTTCGAACGGCATGAGATACGTCGGGGAGTGGCGCGACGACGAGAAGAACGGTCAGGGCACCTACACTTGGCCGAGCGGACGTGTCTACGTTGGTCAGTTCCGCGAAGATGAACGCGATGGTCAAGGTTCAGAGACCATGACCGACGGCTCAAAATATGTGGGTGATTTTCGCGAGGGCAAACGCTGGGGCATGGGCACGCTCTACGATCCCGCGGGCAAAGTATTGCAGTCGGGCGCTTGGCGCGAGGACCGCTTCGAGGCAAGCACGAACGCGCCCGCCGTAGCCATGGCATCGACGGCCGCGGCCGAACCCGTCGCAGTTTCGACGGCACCCGCCGCGAACGCACCCGTTGCAAGCGCACCCGTTGCAAGCGCACCCGTCGCCAGTGCGCCACCCGTGACCAGCGCCCCCGCGTCAGAGCCGATGATGGCAGCCGCCGTGCGCTCGAGCACCGCGACGACCGCCCCGGAACCCGCCGCGGCCGCTGCGCCGACACCCGTTGCATCGACACCCGTTGCATCGGCAACCGTTACACCGACGCCTGTCGTCGCAGACAACGCCGCAGTCCCCGCGCCCAATGCAGACATCGCAGCCAGCGCCGCCACGGCAACGCCCGGGATCGCGCTGCCTGTGGCCCGCGGCCCGGCACGCGTCGCGCTCGTTATCGGCAATCAGAGCTACACGGCTGTGCCATCGCTGCGCAATGCGCGTGCCGATGCCGAAGCCATGGCGTCAGCGCTCGACAATCTCGGCTTCGAAGTATTGCTGCGGACCGATCTCGACGATCGCTCGTTGCGTCAAGCCATGCGTGACTTTAAAGGTCGTCTCGATGGCGGCAGCGAAGCGGTGTTTTATTTTGCCGGTCACGGCGTGCAGCTTGGCGCGGCAAACTATCTGCTGCCGACCAACATTACTGCAGAGAACGAAGAGCAGGTCAAAGATGACGCCTTGATGCTGCAGCGCGTGCTCGATGATCTGGCCGAGCAGAAAGTGCGCTTCTCGGTCGCCATCGTGGATGCCTGTCGCGATAATCCGTTCCCGAAAACAGGTACGCGTAGCATCGGCGGTACCCGCGGCCTCGCGCCAACGACGGCCGCAACCGGGCAGATGATCCTGTTTTCGGCCGGTGCCGGACAAACCGCGCTCGACAATCTGAGCCCGGATGACAAGGATCCGAACGGCCTCTTCACACGGATTCTGCTCAAAGAAATGACTCGACCGGGTCTGCCGGTCGATCAAGTGCTGAAACGTACCCGCCAGGAAGTGGTCTCGCTCGCGAAATCCGTGGGGCACGAACAGGTGCCTGCTCTATACGACCAAGCCGTGGGTGAGTTCTACTTCACTCCCGCGGTCGCGAGCGCAACGGCGGTACGCGCCTCCGAAGTTGCTGCGCCGATCGCGGTTGCCGCCATTCCGACCGATGACCGTGCCTTGTGGGAATCGGTGCGCGACTCAAAAAATCCGGAAGAAATCCAAGCTTATCTCGATCAATTTCCGCAGGGTCTGTTTGCCGGCGTGGCAGCGGTCCGGCTACGTTCGCTGACCTCTGGTGGCGGCAGTACGGGGAGCGGCGCGGGCGCGCCCTCTGCCGTGACCTCGAGTGCAATCCCCAATGCGAGCGCCGGAACAGGATCTGCTCCGGTCGCTGCGGCTGCCGCAGGCGCCATTCTCGTTGCCGGTAACGGCAAGACCATCGACGATTTGCAGAAGCTGGCTTCAGGTTCAATCTTTCGTGACTGCGCCGATTGTCCAGAGATGGTGGTGATTCCACCCGGCAAGTTCGAAATGGGGCTCGCCGATTACCGCAAGCTGCGACGGCCTAACGAGGGACCGATGCGCGAGGTGTCGATCCCGGGCACATTTGCAGTCGGTCGTAATGAGGTGACTTGGTCCCAGTACGCTCGCTTCGTCCGCGAGACGAGTCGCGCAGGTGGCATGGGCTGCGCGACCTACACCGCCAAAAAATTCAAGGTTAATGCGCAGGCGAGTTGGAACAGCCCGGGATTCCCGCAGACCGAGACCGATCCTGTGGTCTGCATCAGTTGGGATGATGCCAAGGCCTATGCGGAGTGGCTGGGCGTGAGGACCGGCCACAATTATCGGCTGCTCACCGAGGCTGAGTGGGAATATGTTGTCCGCGGCGGGACGAACAACGAGCGTTTTTGGGGCGAGAACCCGGCTGATGCTTGCCGCTTCGCCAACGTGGCCGATGCGACTGGTCGTGGCTCGCTCGGCCTGGAGTCCCCCTTCGACTGCCGCGATCGCTTTGCCGGCACGGCGCCGGTTGCGAGCTTTCAGTCCAACCCGTTCGGCGTCAATGACTTGTTCGGCAACGCCGAGGAATGGGTGCTCGATTGCTGGAGCGACACCTATCGCAATGCACCCAACTCGGGAATCGCAAACACTGCCGGCGATTGCGATCGACGCGTCGTGCGCGGTGGCTCGTGGTTTGACGGAGCCGAGGCGATACGTGCCACGGCTCGTGGCGAAGATGCTGTGGGTGCGCGTTACAGTACGCGCGGCTTCCGCGTCGCACGTACCAACTGACGCATCGACCGACTCAGGTTACGGCGGCAATAATCGCCTTGCGCTGCGGCGCATCCGGCAATGGGCCGTGGCCGGCTGCGAGGTTGTCCTGCAGATTGCGCAGCTTGCCGGTGGCGGGAATCACGCAAGTCACGGCCGGGTGCGAGATCACGAACTTGAGCAGCAGCTGAGCCCAGCTTGTGCAGGCGATATCTGCAGCCCAAGTCGGCAGCGGGCGATCTTTGAGTCGCGTGAATATTTTGCCGTCATCGAACGCGCGATTGACGATCACCGCCACGCCTTTGTCTGCGCAGAGTGGTAGCAGCCGCTCTTCGGCGGCCGTGGTGGTTGCCGAATAATTGAACTGCACGAAATCGATCGGTTCGCGCTCGATGATCTCGGCCAGCCGCGCGTGTGACTCGACCGTGTAATGCGTGATGCCGACATAGCGGATGCGCCCTTCTTCCTTCCAGCGTCGCAAGGTCGGCAAATGCGCTTCGAGGTCGAGCAAGTTGTGCACCTGCATCAGCTCGACTTTTTTGCGGCGCAGCAATTCCATCGAGCGGGTCATCTGCACGATGCCCTCGCGTGCACCGCGCGTCCACACTTTGGTGGCGATGAACGCGCGTGACTGCATCTCGGCAGTGAGCAGATCACCGAGCACCGATTCGGCCGAGGAATACATGGGCGAGGTATCGATGAGCGTCGCGCCGGCTGCAAAGAAACCGCTCAATACCGCGGCAAGCGGCTCGCGATCACGAGGGTCGATCCCCACTTCGAAAGGCCCGGAGGTGCCAAGACCGATCACCGGCAGCATTTCGCCCGAGGAGGGAATTCGGCGCTGGATCAGGCCCAAGGTGGCCTCGCCGGCCTCGGCAGCAGAGCTCAAACCATGGAGTGAAACACCCGCAGTCGTCGCTACGGCTACGGTAGCCGCCGTTGCGGCCGAAGACTCGATGAAATGGCGGCGGTTCAAAGAAATCACCCTGTCAGACGATGGTCGCATCGGTCTCGAGCACGCTGCCATCGCCATCGAGCACGACACGGGACAGCGCCGCGACCTGCGGTAAAACATGCGTGGCGTAAAAGCGGGCGGCGGCCAACTTGCCGCGCAGAAAATCGGTATCGGTTGCGCCGCCCGCGAGTTTGCGGGCAGCGATGTTGGCCGACTTGGCGAGCATCCAACCGCCGAGAGCGTAACCCGCGAGCCGCAACAGCGGCACTGCCACCGCCAGCGCCCGCTCGGGAGCCTGCGCGTAAGCGCCGAGCACATGCTGCGCGGCCTGCTCCAGGCCATCGAGCGCTTCGAGTGCCGCTTTGCAGATCGTCTGCACCGCTGGGTCGCTTGAGTCGAGCGCGTTCAGCTCGCGGCGGGCGTCGGCTAATAGCGCCGTCAGTGCCGCCCCGCGATCGCGAGCAATCTTGCGGCCAATGAAATCATTGGCCTGAATACCGGTCGTGCCCTCATAGATGGTGGTAATGCGCACGTCGCGGTAAGGCTGAGCTGCGCCCGTTTCTTCGATGAAGCCCATGCCGCCATGCACCTGTATGCCCACCGACGCCAGCTCGATTCCCGCCTCGGTGCTGCAAGCTTTGACCACGGGGATCAACAAGTCACCGCGCGCCTTGGCGGCCGTGCGCACCGCCTCGTCGGGATGCTTGCCACCGAGGTCGAGCTGATATGCGGCATATAACGCGACCGCGCGCAGCGCCTCGACTTGCGAGCGCATGGAAAGCAACATGCGCTTGACGTCAGGGTGATGAATGATCGGTGCGGACGGAACGACACCCGGCGGCTTGCCCTGCACTCGTGTGCGCGCCCACTCTGCCGCCTGCTGATACGCACGGTCGGCGATGGCATAGCCTTCGAGCCCCACCGACAGTCGCGCCGCGTTCATCATCACGAACATGTATTCGAGCCCGCGTCCTGCCTCGCCCACGAGATACGCAGTCGCGCCCTGCTTCTGGCCATAGGCCATCACGCAGGTCGGGCTGCCGTGAATACCCAGCTTGTGCTCGATCGAAATGCACTGCACGTCGTTGCGCTCGCCGAGCGAGCCGTCATCGTGCGCCAAAATCTTTGGCACGATGAACATCGAGATGCCTTTGACACCGGCCGGTGCACCATCGATGCGCGCGAGCACGAGATGGATGATGTTGGGCGCGAGATCATGCTCGCCATAGGTGATGAAAATCTTTTGACCGAACAGCCGGTGGTGATCGCCCTCGACGACTGCTCGAGTGCGCACTGCGCCAAGATCCGAGCCCGCTTGCGGCTCGGTGAGATTCATGGTGCCAGTCCATTCACCGCTCGCGAGGTGCGTCAGGTACAGCGCCTTTTGTTTTTCGGTGCCGAAGTGCTCGAGCGCTTCGACGGCTGCCTGCGTGAGCATCGGACAGAGCTTGAAAGAAAGATTGGCCGCCGACCAAAGTTCTTCGACGGCTGTACCGATCAAGCTCGGCGCGCCCTGACCGCCATGATCCTGCGGCGCGCGCAAACCCGACCAGCCGCCCTCGGCGAATTGCTTGTAGGCCGCCTTGAAACCCTGTGGCGTCACTACGCCCTCGGGCGTCCAGCGTGCGCCCTCGCGATCAGCACTCTTGTAGAGCGGATCGAGCACGTTTTCGGCGAACTTGGCAGCCTCATCCAGAATGGCATCGGCGAGCTCGGGCGAATAATCGGCGAAGGCCGGGCAGGCCTGCACCGCAGACTCGTCGAGCAACTCATGGATGACGAACTGCAAATCCTTTAACGGCGCGCGATACATGGCGTTCCTTCGTCCGGGGATGACGAATATTAGAACCTTTGAACCCTAGGCGGCGAGCGCAGGCACGAGATTGGCGGCGAGGAAATCGACGAAGGCCTTGATCCGCTCGTCCGCGGCAAGCCGTCCCGGGAACACCGCGCAGAGCGGCGCCTGTTCGGGTGGACGCCAGTCCGGCAGCACCCGTTTCAGGCGTTGCGTGGCCAAGCCTTGGCGACACAGGAACTCGGGCAGCACCCCGATCCCGAGACCCGCCGCCACCGAAGCATGCAGCAAAGCAGGATCATTGACCGCGAGCTTGGGGCGCACGGCGACTTCCTCGCGACGCTGGCCGTTGGCGAGCCGAAGGAGGTAGTTCGACCCGAGTGGTGTCTCGGGGGTGAGCAAATCGAAGCGAACGAGATCGGCCGGGGTGGCGGGCTCGCCCGCCTTCTGCAAATAAGTGGGCGTTGCGCAAAGAGTAGCCGGCGGCGATCCGAGCACCCGCGACACCCGCTCGGCCGAAGGGTGCTGACCGACTTGGATGACGATGTCGTGGGCGAGGTCCTGAGCGCTCTGACCCTCCCCCGCTGCGATCCCCTGTCCGGCAGTCACCTCACCGAGTTCGACGTCCAGCGGGATCTGCGGATAGCGCTCGAGAAAGCGAGGTACCAGGGGTGCGAGCAGCACCCGCCCGTAGGTGGTCTCGGCCAGCACTCGTAGCGGGCCGCTGCGCGACTCGACGAGCTCAGCGGCGAGACGCCGCGCTTCGCCAGTGGATTGCAGGATCGCCCGGCAGGCCGGCAGCAGCCGCTCGCCCGCCGGCGTCAGCCGTAGCCGACGAGTGGTGCGGGTCATCAGCTGCACGCCGAGCTCGACCTCGAGTTCGGCGACCGCCCGACTGACCGCCGCCTTGGGCACGCCGAGTGCTCGCGCTGCGGCGGAGAAGCCATTGAGATCGATGATCTTGGCGAAGGTCGCCAGGTGGGCAGGAGACCAAAACTGCGACATGGGTGATACTCCGGACCCCTAAATCGGGTGTATTGTTTCTCTTAGGATTCAAAAGCACAACAGGAGATCCTGCATGACCTACTCGTGGCTGCGCCGTGGCGCCCTTGCTTTGGCCCTCGGACTTGCGACCGTGACGCCCGCTTTGGCGACCGACGACCTGCTGGGTCCTGCCGCCACGCGCGAAGGAGAAGAGGCCCTCGTCTGGGCGTCCAAATTGACTTGCGGCACCACCGAAGGCGGGGTGACGCGCTATGGCATGTGGGAAGGCAAAATGTATAGCCGGGCGCCAGGCGAGAAGGATCGGCACATTTTCAATGTCATCGGCATCAACACCCGCCAGTGCGAGCGCCACGTCGATCCGGCGCGCGGCAACGGCTATCGCAGGGTCTCGCGCGAGATCATGGTCTACCTTGACCCCAAGACCGGCGACATCCTCGACCGCTGGCAGAACCCGTGGACCGGTGAGACCGTCGAGGTCATCCATGTGGCCAACGACCCCGTCAACATGCGCCTGCCGCGGTTCGCACGCGAACCCGATGGCACGCCAATCAAGGTGACGCTGCGCCAATACGACGAGTCGTTCGTGTCGTCGCGCGAGGTGCCACTTTTTGACGAAAACCCGCTCGGCGGGTCCTATCAGGAGTACATCGGCGGTACTTACCACGGGATGGAAATTTTTAACGACTATTACCGGGCGGCCGACTTTCTCGAAGCCAAACGTACCCGCCTCGGCGAGTCGCGGATCTCCTGGCAGCGCATCTCGAGCTGGCTGCCCTGGATGAAGATGCGCGACCGACCAGGCATCATGATCTTCAACGCCACCGGCTTCTCGACCTTTGACAAGTCGCGGATCCCGCCACGGCTCATGCAGGTATTGACCAGCCGCTATCCCGACTACCTCACCCCGCCCCCGCTCGGTGACCGGCGCGAAAACGCCACCACCTGGACGGTCACCAAGAAGTGGATCGACGAGCGTCGATCAAGCAACGAGAACAAGTGATGTCACTCAGCGTCTACGCCTCCACGGTCGAGTTGTTTCTGCCCATTCTGGCCAACCTCGGCAAAATGCTCGAGAAGGCCAAGGCCCATGCCGAGGCCAAAAAATTGGACGCTGGCGTCATCGAGAACTTGCGGATCGCACCCGACATGTTCCCGCTCAAGAGGCAGGTACAGCTCGCGACCGATTTCGCCAAGAACAGCACGGCACGGCTCGCGGGCATCGAAGCACCCAAGTTTCCCGACGAGGAGCAAACGCTGGACGAACTCGTCGCCCGGGTGCAGAAGACCATCGCTTGGCTGCAGGCCGTTACACCGGCCCAGCTCGAGGGCGCTCTGCAGCGTCACATCGTGCTGCCACTGCGCACGCGCACCCTCGAAATGGATGGCCTGCCGTTCATCCAGCGCTGGGCGCTGCCCAATTTCTATTTCCACGTGACCACCACCTACGCGCTGCTGCGCGCAGCCGGTGTGGAAGTCGGCAAGCAGGATTTTCTGGGCGGGGTCTAAGCCAAGTCTCAGCTAGGTCCAGGCTGGGCGGAAGCTCAAGCGCGCTGGCGACTGTCGTCGCCAGGCGAGCTGCCGCCCGTGTGATCGATCACCGCAGCAACATCGCCAGCGATCACGCGCAGCGGCGGCGTACGGTTAACCGGGGCGCCAGCGACCACTCCACCTTGAATGTAGATGCGGCGCTCGCAACGCTCGGCGAGCTCGCGGTCGTGCGTTGAAAGCAGGAAGGTCGTGCCGGTTTCGCGCTGGATCTCGGTCATCAGGGCGAAAGCCTGATCAGCGTTTTCGCGGTCGAGATTGCCGGTCGGTTCGTCGGCCAGCACCAGCGCCGGTTGATTCATCAGCGCACGGGCAATTGCCACGCGCTGCTTCTGGCCACCCGAAAGACGAGTGGCACGATAATTCATTCTATCTTTGAGCCCGACCCGCTCGAGCAGCATCGCGGCACGCTCGCGTCCCGCACGCGTTTCACGCCACAGACGACCCGCGTGCGGAAACATCACGTTCTCGAGTGCGGTGAAATCGGGCAGCAGATGGTGGTACTGGAAAATGAACCCGATCTGCTGATTGCGAAAATCGGAGAGTTCTTTTTCGGCGAGCGTGGTGAGTTCGCGGCCGAGCATGCGAAAACTGCCCGAGGTCGGCCGCATCAGCGTGCCGAGGATGGAGAGCAGCGTGCTCTTGCCACTGCCCGAGGGGCCAAGCATGGCCACCATCTCGCCGCGCTGCAGCGTGAAGTTGATGCCCTTGAGCACCGGTGTCTGAAAATCACGGTCGACGAATATCTTGCGGATATCGCGAACTTCGAGCAGTGGCAGTTGTGTGTCGGTCATTGCGAGATCGCCTCTACTGGATCGATGCGCGACGCCGCGCGTGCGGGCCACAGCGCAGCCGCGATACTTGCGGCCGCGGCGAGCAGCAGCGCCACGTCGTATTGGCCGAGACTCGGGTCAACAGGCAAGCGCCGCGCACCATCGCCGGCACTCGCGAGCAGGGTGCTGAAACCCCATCCCAGAAAACAGCCAACCAAGGAACCGATGATGCCGATCAGCGCACCCTGCAGCATGAACACCGAGAGCACGAAGCGCTGCGAGATTCCGAAGCTGCGCATGATGCCGATCTCGGGACGACGTCTGAAGGTGGTCAACAGCAGCGCGCTGGCAACGCCCACCACGATGGTGATGAGCGTGAACATTTTGATGATGCTGCCGGAATTGCCCTGACCCTCGAGGGCCTCGCGCAGTCGCTGATTTTTGTCCATCCAGGCGACAGCCTCGAGCCCGGTGGTGTCGGCGAGCTGTCGCGCAACGGTTCGCGCAGCGTAGATATCGGCGAGTTTGATTTCGATTTCCGTGAGTCCCTCGGGCAAGTCGAACATCACTCGCGCGGTATCGAGGTTCACGTAGGCGAGGCGCGCATCGAGACTGTCGACGCCGGTCGCATAGAGGCCGCGCACCGTGAGTGTTCGCTCGCGACCTTGATTGCTGGTGATGAAGATCGGCTGGCCCACGCCGATGCCGAGATCGTTGGCGAGTTTGCGACCGATGAGTACATCGTTGAGACCGAGCCGCGCTTCGCCAGCGACGATGTTGTTGTCGATGGGCGCAATGGCAGCGAGACGCGCGGGCTCAACACCTTTGAGACTGACAGGCAGGGTCTGCTCGCCGCGGGTCACGAGCCCGGTACCAATGATGTTGTAGGACACGCCGGTCACGCCTGGCAGGGTGTCGATGATGCGCTCGACACTGCGCCATTCTTTGATTTGCTCGCGACGCTCCAGTGCCGTCTGCGAGACCACGAGTCGCTCGGCACCATCAGCTGCAGGAGCCACCGCCGGGCGTGGCGTCGCGGGTTCGATGGTGACATGCGCAGAGCTGCCGACCACGCGGTCGATCTGGAACTCGGCGAGACCATTGATCAGCGCGGCATTGAAGGTAAAGACCGTCACGGCGATCGCGACACCACCGATCAACAAGGCCGATTGCAGCCGATTCGACAGCAGGTAGCGCAAGGCCACTTTCAAGTCGAAACGCATGGAGAACTCGAGTGCCATGGTCAGTGAAACCTCACAGTGCCTTGCGGGCGTCGGAGCCGCGCGGCCTTGCGGCGCCGGGCACGGATTCAAGATCGGTGCTCGGTGCAACTTTTTCACCGATCAGATCGGGGCGAGGGCTGGCGAGCACCTGCTGGCCGGCCTGCAGGCCGGCGAGCACGATCACCCGCTCACTCGGCCACTCCAGAAATTTCACTGAGCGCGCGGCAACGCGACCCTCGTCGACCACGAGCACGCGGGCGCTGCCATCGCGGCCGAGAATGGCGCTGCGGGCAACGGTCACGGCCTGCTCTCGCCGCTCGACGATGATGTTCACGTCAGCGGTGAGGCCGGAACGCAAAGTTTTGATCGGGGTGTCGAGACGCAGCCGAACTTTGGCACCACCGGTGCGCGGGTCGACTTTAGGCGATACGTAATAAAGCGTTGCGGCAAGCGGCGTGGCCTGTCCGGCCACCAGCACGTCAGCCTTCAAACCTTCACGAATTTCGGGGAGGTAGCGCTCATCGACGTCGGCCTCGATCTCGACATCGGCGAGGGGTGCGATTTCATAGATCACGGTCTGCCCACCGACCACTTGACCTTGATCGACTGGGCGAGCAAGCACCACGCCGCTCACCGGCGCGACGATGGTGTTGTCACGCAGGCGGGCGGCGACTTCGCGCCGGCTGGCGGCGAGACCTTCGAGTGACAGGCGCGCCTGATCAAGCTCGAACTTGGCAGAGTCGAATTCTTTGACAGTGGCGAGGCCCTGCGCACGCAGCTGTTCGATGCGCCGGAAGCTGCGCTCAGCCTCGGCCACGGCGCGTTGCTGCAGGGTGATCTTGGAGGCGACTTCGTCGACCGCGGCACGCGGCGCATCGGACTCGAGCTGCACCAGCACCTCGCCCGCCCGCACGGTTTCGCCTTCGTCTTTGGCCAAACGGACGATTTGGCCCGGGGTCTTGGGGACGATGTTCACGGTCACCTGCGGACGGGTGCGACCGGAGATCGCGAGTACCCGTTCGGCGGGCCCCGCCTTGACCTCCACCACGCCGACCGGGGTTGGGCGCGTATTGCGATAGAACATGAAGGCGACAAACCCGACCGCGAGCACCGCCATGACAGCGTAGCGATAACGAGCAAGGAAGCCGGGTTTGGGTTCGTCAAAAGCCATGGTGATGCCGTTCCTGTGGCGACAAAAAACTCCTGTTGCGAATATATTAGATCACATGGTTTAATTAATCAATCGCAGCGTCTTCCACCTCCCTCACCCCCCCAACCCAGCCATGGCCAGACCCGCCGGAGCCCGAAACGCCCAATTTGCGGAACGTCGCGCCGCCCTCATCGCCAGGGCGCGGGAACGGCTGGCCCTGCAGAGTGGAGAACCACCGAGCTTTCGGGAACTCGCACTCGCCGCAGGCGTGAGCGTCGCCACGCTGCGGCACTACTTCGGTTCGCGTGAGGCGCTCATCAAGGCGGTGTTCGCTCATTACTTGCGCGAAGGCGAACGGCACCTGCAGCACACTCGCGTCGTCGATGCCGACGAGGGGGCTCTGGAACCTGCGCTCAAAGATTTTCTGGAACGCGTAGTTCGCGGCTGGACCCAAGGCGCCGTCGGTCCGCTGCACCGCATCGGTCTTGCCGAGGGGCTGCGTCACCCGAAGACGGCACTCGACTATCTGCAAGATGTGCTCGAACCCACGCTGCAAGCGCTGGAGTCGCGCCTTGCGATCTACATCGAACGGGGCGTGCTCGTGGCCTGCGACACCCGCCACGCCGCGCTCATGCTGCTGTCACCGCTATTGCTCGCGCTGCTGCATCAGCACGATCTCGGAGGCACGCGCTGTCGCCCGCTCGCCCTGCCGACGCTGATCGACGAACACGTCAAAGTATTCGCTCGTGCCTACACGAGCCCGGCTCACCAGCTGTAGCGCACCCGATACCGTACGACTGCTTCGCCGTTTTTGGCGAGGCGCGCCACGTACTGAATCTGCCGCGCATCGACTTTGCTGTGTGCCTGGGTCTCGCGCAGCATTTTCCATTCCCCACTGCGGAACATCGGCTCGATGATCTGCACTTCGACCGCCTCGTCTTTGCGGTTGCGCAGCTTGACTTCGATTTCTTCCTCTAGCCAGCGCGCGCGGGTGTCGACTGCGAAATCGACTTGCTTGCGCTCGCCCACGACATCGAAGGCGGTGCCCAGTCGCACTCGTACAAGCTCTTCGCGTGGCGTGTGATCGATACGATCGGCGCCAATGAATTCAAGGCTGCCGTCCGCCTCATCGAGTTGCGATACACGAATGCGCCCAGCGGGCAGTGGCACGCCGAGGCCCAATGATTTGTCGTTGCGGAACTCGAGCAGCACTTCGACCTTGCGACTCGATGAATCACCGAACTCACGCTCGAGCAGGGGACTACCGTAGTAACCGCCAGCATCGAGACCACGATAAACAAGGCGCTTGCGCGCGGGCACCTGCTTGACCTGATCGAAGAGCTCGATTTGTCGCGTCGAATTGTCGGGCAGGTCGGTACGACGGCCGAGCGTGTAAAGATGAAACTCGGAGAACGCTTTTTCGCTGAATCCGGCATCGGCATCTGGCGCGGCCGCTGCCATCACTTCCAAGCGCCGTAGCGTGCCGCGCGCATCGGCGGGCGCTGCGCGCTGTACATCACCCGCAACCAGTTTGAGCCTGCTGTCGCGGAACGACACACCGGACATATTGATGATGCTGACCCAAGCCGACAAATCGAGCGTACCGCTGTTGGCATCTTTGCCAGGATTGAATACGAGGTTGTAATCCGCCCACCAGCTGATGCCACCCGTTTCATAGGAGACGCGGGTGCGCTGCTTGCCGCCGCGCGGCGAATTGAGCAGCCACTCGAGGGTTGGCTGGGTAATGAGGCCGCCGGGGAGTTCGGGAAAACGAATGGCCGAGTATTCGCGTAGCGTCGACACCGTGCCGTCATTGGCCCGCAGCACGAGTCCGTCGCCCGCGGCGAGCAAGGTGCCAGCGAGCGTGGTCACCTGACCGCCCTGCACGCGCTCGACCGTGACTGGTCGCCCCACGTAACGCGCGAGCAGTTTGCGCGAATTGACGAGATCAAATTGGAAGCTCTGCTCGAGTACGCGCGTGGCAGGATCGGTGAGCGACACAAAATTTACCGTGGTCGGGTCAATATAGGCCGCGACGTCACTGAATCTTTGTTGCGAACGCCCCGCAGGCAAATCGAGTTCGCGTTCATCGCGCACGATCGCAAAGCCCGGTACCGCAGCACCACGCAATCCTTCCACGCCATCGACCGGTCGATAGCTGTCGGCGGAGATCGCCCCCGGCCCGGCAGAACTGTAGATGGTCAAAGCCGTTTGATTGGTCGCCGGTGCCGCTGACAGCGATGCGGTGATGATTGCCGCGAGCGCAGCGAGGCTACGCTTGTGAGCGGATCTGAAATGCGCGGACTCGGTCATGCGGAACCTCCACGAAGCGTACTCGCCGGCGGTTGCTTCAATACGCTGCGGGTCGCTAGCCAGCCACTCGTCGCCACCAACAAACCACCGCCGAACAGACCAATCACCCAGATCATGGGATCGAATATGTAGCTCACTTGCAGGATCTGCCGCGCGAGAAAGTAGCCTGCGATCGATGCGCCGATTGCCGCCAGAAACCCGGACAGCAAACCCAGGGCGCTGAACTCCGCGATGATGCCGCGGGCCACCGTGCCACGGCTCGCACCCAGCGTACGCAACATCGCACTTTCATAGCGGCGCTCATCGCGCGAGGCCTGCACCGCAGCCAGCAACACGACCAACCCGGCGAAGAGTGTGAACACGAATACGCTTTGCACGGCGAGCACCGCTTTGTCGACGACCGAACGCACTTGCGAGAGCAGATCGTCGAGATCGAATACCGACACGCTCGGGAAGCGTCGCACCAGCTCGGAGATCACGCTGCCATCACCCGGCTTGAAATAGGCGCTCGTCATCCAGGTACCCGCAAGCTCATCGAGCAGGCCAGGCGGAAAGACGATGAAGAAATTCGGTTGGAAGCTGTCCCACTTGATCTTGCGCACACTGGCGACTTCCGCCTCGATGGTTTCGCCGGCGATATCAAAGGTCATGCGATCGCCGATACGCAGGCCCAGCCCCTGCTGATATTCGTCGGAGATCGAGACCAACGGCCGACCATGCTCGGCTACCGTCCACCAACGCCCGTCGACAATCACGTTGTCGCTGCCGAGATCGGCCTGCCAGGTAATATTTTGATCGCGCCGCGAGTAGCCCTCGCCGCGCGGATCTTTGAAGGTCATGGATTCGATGGGCTGTCCATTGAGCTGCGTCAAACGGGCGCGGATCATGGGCAGTGCCCGCGAGCGACTGGCGCCGCGCTCCGCCAGAAAATCGAAGAAGGCCACGCGTTCATCGGGCGGAATATTGATGAAAAAGAAATTCGGCAGATCCGCCGGCAAGCTGCGCCGCCAATCATTGAGCAGGTCGTTGCGAACCACGGCGAGCAGCAGCAACACCATGAGACCCAGACCGAAAGCGACAATCTGCACCACGCTCTCGGCCCGGCGGCGACTGAGATTGGCAATGCCATAGCGCCATGAGACCCCCACTGTGCCGCGCAAAGAACCCGCGATGCGCACGAGTACCCAACCAGCGAGTGCCAGTACAGCGGTAAATACCGAAAGTCCGATGACGAAGCCAAAAAATATCCGCGGATCGCGCACCACGTACCACACCAGGAACACGACCGCGGCTACGGCAGGCCCGAAGGCCAACCAGATCACCGGCGGTGGCGGTTCCATGTCACGGCGCAGCACGCGGATGGCGGGCACCCGTGAAAGCTGCAGCAGCGGCGGCAGTGCGAACCCGGCGAGCAAGGCCACCGAGGTCAAAAGTCCGAGCGCGAGCGGCACCAGATCGGGTGGCGGCAGATCTGCCAGCAAAAGTCCTTGCAGCGCCTTCAACAACCACTCCTGCGCCAGGAAGCCGAACGCCGAGCCCAGCACCGCGGCAACCAGGGCAATGATCAGCAATTGCAGCAAGCTCACCGCTAGCGTGAGACCGCGGGTCGCCCCCAAGGTTTTGAGTAGCGCCACCGAGTCGAGATGTCGCTGCACGTAGCGTCGAGCTGCCATGGCGACGGCAATGGCGCAAAGCAGCACGGCCACGAGACTGGCAAGACTCAAAAAACGTCCCGCACGATCAATGGCATTCTGGATTTGCGGACTGGCTTCGGCGACGTCGCGCAAACGTTCGCCGCGCTGTTTGCGCTCGTTGAGCCAGGCTTTGAAGCGTTCGATGTCTTTGCGTTCGCCGGCGAACAGCAGGGCGTGAGTGGCGCGTGAGCCGGGTTGCAGCAAGCGGGTCGACGGCAGATCGTCGGCATGCATCAGCATCGAGGGCGCGAGCTCGCCGAAACCGCCGCCCTGATCGGGACGGGTAATCAGCACCCGCGTGATGCGAAAGGTCGCCGCGCCGACCGAGACGGTATCGCCGACCCGTGCATCGATCGCCGAGAGCAGTTTGGAGTCGGGCCAGGCTTCGCCGCGGCCAGGGCCACGATCGACAGGCCTGGGGGCCCCAAAGGCCTGCTGCGAGACACCGATCGTGCCGCGCAACGGGTATCCCTCGCCCACCGCGCGCAGATTGGCCAGCTGGTTGCGATCATCACGAAAGACGACGCTCAGTACCGAGGTTGTACGTGCTGTTCGCAAGCCCCTATTCTTTGCTTCGATCGCATACTTCTCGTCGAGGGCGGCGGAAGCGGACTCGAGCCGCAAGTCGGCGGCAAGCACTTCATTGGCCTGCAGGGCCACCGACTGACTGATTCGATTGACCAGAAAACCGACGCCAGTCAGGGCCCCTACCGCCACCGTCAGCGCGATCAAAAGAATGCCGAGCTCGCCCGACTTCCACTCGCGACCGAGCAGGCGCAGCCCAAGAATTGCAGCGCGGCGCAGCATGGTCAGCCCGGACCCATGCGCCCGGCTTCCATGACCCAGACGCGACCGCAGCGCGCTGCGAGCGAGCGGTCGTGGGTAACGAGCACGAGCGTGGTGCCGGAGGTAGCGTTCAGATCGAATAGCAGATCGGCAATCTTTGCCCCGGTGCCGGTGTCGAGGTTGCCGGTGGGTTCATCGGCGAACAACACCGCAGGGCGCGTCACGAAAGCGCGCGCGATGGCCACTCGTTGCTGCTCGCCGCCCGAAAGTTGCCGCGGGTAGTGGCCGACACGTTCGCGCAAGCCGACCCGTTCGAGCGCTTCGAGAGCCCCGCTACGCGCATCGCGACGACCGGCAAGCTCAAGGGGCAGCATCACGTTCTCGAGTGCAGTCAGCGCCGGCACGAGATGAAACGACTGAAAGACGAAACCCACGCGCTCGGCCCGCAAGCGCGCCCGCCCGTCTTCGTCGAGAGCGGTGAGATCGACGCCGTCGAGCAACACCTTGCCCGCGCTTGGCGTGTCGAGTCCGGCCAGCAACGCCAACAGAGTTGATTTACCGGCTCCCGAGGCGCCAACGATGGCCCCCGACTCGCCCGCGTGCACCTGAAACGACACCTGCTGAACGATGGTCAGCGTACCTTCCGGGCTGCTAACCTCTTTGCTGAGATCCCGAGCTTCGAGGACGATATCTTTGGTCACTAAACGTTCCTTCGTCTTGGCTTTGTTGCTGGCTGCCCTGCCGAGTTGGGCTTTGGGCAACGAGGCGCGCAGCAAGTTCCCGACCATCCTGGTCTTGGGGGACAGCGTCAGCGCAGGTTACGGACTCGCCAACAGCGAAGGCTGGGTGGCCCTGCTGCAGGCGCGACTCAAGGCTCAAGGTTACGGGTACCGCGTGGTCAATGCCAGTGTCAGCGGCGAAACCACGACTGGCGGACTCGCCAGACTGCCGCGTGCGCTCAGCGTGCATCGTCCCGAGATCGTCATCGTCGAGCTCGGGGGTAACGATGGGTTGCGTGCTCTGCCGCTCGAAACCTCGCGCGCCAACCTCGAAAAAATCATCCAGTCCTCGAAGACCGCGGGAGCAAAAGTGCTGCTGCTCGGGATGAAAATCCCGCCAAATTATGGGCCGCGCTACTCGGCAGGCTTCGAGCAGGTCTTCAAAGACCTTGCACGCCGGCACAAGCTGCCCTTCGAACCGTTCTTTCTCGAGAAAATCGCGCTGGTTCCCGGCATGATTCAGGCTGACGGGCTGCACCCCACCGCCAAGGCGCAACCGATCATGCTCGACACCCTATGGCCGGTACTGCAGCCGATGCTGCAACGCTGAACCCGGGGTCGATCGCGCGCTTATTTTTGAAGTTTTGCTGGAGCTCTTGCATGTCGAAATTCTGGCTTGCCTCTTATCCATCGGGTGTCCCTGCCGAGATCGATCCGCAGCAATACCGCTCGCTTGCCGACATGGCAGAGAAGAGCTTCGCGGAGTTCGCCTCACGCACGGCCTATGTGCAGATGGGCAAAGCCGTCAACTACGGTGAGCTCGATCGCGACTCGCAGGCCTTCGGGGCCTGGTTGCAAGAGCGCGCTGGCCTCAAACGCGGCGATCGCGTCGCCATCATGATGCCGAACGTCCTGCAATATCCGATCGCCTTGTTTGGCGTCCTGCGCGCCGGTGGCACGGTGGTCAACACCAATCCGCTCTATACCGCTCGCGAACTCGAACATCAGCTTCGCGACTCGGGTGCCGAGACCATCGTCATCCTCGAAAACTTTGCTCACGTATTGCAGGAAGTGATTGGTCGCACGCGCGTGCGTACCGTGATCGTGACCAGCGTCGGCGAGCTGCTCGGTTTTCCCAAAGGCAAGATCGTCGACTTCGTGGTACGACGCGTTCGCAAAGCCGTTCCACCGTGGCAACTGCCCGGCGCCTTGCGCTTCGCTGCAGTGCTGCGCGAGGGGCGCACGCTGCCGCTGACCAAGCACGATCTGCATCACGGTGACCTTGCCTTTCTGCAATACACCGGTGGCACGACGGGCGTTTCGAAGGGTGCGATGCTGAGCCACGGCAACATGGTCGCCAACGTGCTGCAGTCCACGGCCTGGACCGAACCAGTGTTGCCACGCGACGAAGTCGGCATTGCCATCACCGCACTGCCGCTCTATCACATCTTTGCACTGACGGCGAACTGCATCCTTTTCCTGCGCCTCGGTTGGACCAATATATTGATCACCAACCCGCGTGATTTCCCGGGCTTTGTCGCCGAGCTCAAAAAATATCGCTTCACCTACATCTCGGGCGTCAATACGCTGTTCAATGCGCTGCTGCATACACCCGGGTTCGATCAACTCGATTTCAGCAAGCTGCGTTGCACGCTCGGCGGCGGCATGGCCGTGCAGCGCGCAGTCGCCGAGCGCTGGAAACAAGTGACTGGCTGCATCCTCACCCAAGCCTGGGGTCTCACCGAAACTTCGCCTGCCGCCTGCATCAACCCGATTGCCGTCGACTTCAACGATTCCATCGGTCTGCCGATCTCATCGACCGAAATTGGCATCGTTGACGACAACGGCAACATGCTGCCAATCGGCGAACTCGGCGAGATCTGCGTGCGCGGCCCGCAAGTGATGCAGGGCTATTACAACCGCCCCGAAGAAACCGCCAAGGTGATGCTGCCGGGGGGTTGGTTGCGGACCGGCGATATCGGTCGCATGGACGACAAGGGCTTCGTCTACATCGAAGACCGCAAGAAAGACATGATCAATGTCTCGGGCTTCAATGTTTATCCGAACGAAGTCGAGGGCGTCGTCGTCACGCACCCGGGCGTGCTCGAAGTGGCTGCCGTTGCCAAGTCCGATGAGCGCTCGGGCGAAGCGGTCGCACTCTTCGTGGTGCGCAAAGATCCGAAGCTCACCGAAGAAGACATCGTCGAGCACTGCCGCGCCGCACTCACCGGCTACAAAGTGCCGCGCTACGTCTATTTCCGCAACGAACTGCCGAAGACGAATGTCGGCAAAATTTTGCGTCGCGAGCTGCGCGACGAGGCGCAAAAACTCTAGAGCGGGTCGTCGGCGCTGAACAAGCGCCGATGCTCGCCGATGGCGTAACGATCCGTCATGCCGGCCACATAGTCGGCGACCACGCGTGCGCGGCCAGCGAGTCCACCGGCGGACTCTGCTGCTGCCGCCGCATCGCGATGCTCGCGCGGCAACAGATCGATATCGCGCATCAAGCCCTCGAACAGCTCGCGCAGCACCTTGCGCGCCTTGTCGGTCATGCCGAGCACGCGATGGTGGCGATAAAGATTGGCGTTCAAGAACCGCTTGAGCTCGAGATGCTCGGCATAGGCGGCTTCACTCAAAGAAATCAACGGTGATTGCTGGCTGCGGACCTCGTCGATATGGCTTACGCCCGCCTCGGCAATGCGCGCGCGGCTGGTACTGACCACATCGACAACCACGCGGTTGATCATCCGCCGGATCGTCTCGTGGATCACCCGACGCCCAGTGAGTTGCGGATAACGCTCGAGCACCGCTGCGTGTTCGCGACCGAACAAGACCACCTCGCGCAGCGCATCGATATCTATGAGTCCCGAGCGCAGACCGTCATCGACATCGTGGTTGTTATAGGCAATGGCATCGGCCAGATTGGCGAGCTGCGCTTCGAGCCCGGGCTGCTGCCGTCGCAGAAAGCGCTCACCAAGCTCGCCGAGCTGCCGGGCATTGTTGGCCGAGCAGTGCTTGAGAATGCCCTCGCGCGTTTCGAAGGTCAGGTTGAGACCCGGGAACTCGGCATAGCGCTCCTCGAGCAGATCGACCACGCGCAGCGATTGCAGATTGTGTTCGAAGCCGCCGTAGTCGCGCATGCATTCATTGAGTGCATCCTGCCCGGCATGACCGAAAGGCGTATGGCCCAAATCATGCGCGAGACAAATGGCTTCGGTCAGGGTCTCGTGCAGACCGAGTGCCTGCGCGATGGTGCGCCCGATTTGCGCAACTTCCATCGAGTGCGTGAGCCGGGTTCGGTAAAGGTCGCCCTCGTGATTGACGAAGACCTGCGTCTTGTAGACCAATCTGCGAAACGCGTTGGAGTGCACGATGCGATCGCGATCGCGCTGGAACTCGCCGCGCAACTGCGGCGGCGGCTCGGGATAACGCCGTCCTCGCGAAGTCGCATCCTGTGCTGCCCACGGCGCAGCACCTGCAGGAGCACTCATGCTCGCCATGCAAGTATCCCGCTCATCATGCGAGGTGTGCCTCGAGCGTGGCTGCGAGCGTCTGCTCTGCGTAATCGTCGGTCACGAAAGCGCGACCGATGCCGCGCATCAGGATGAGTCGTACCCGACCGGCCTTGACCTTCTTGTCGAGACTCATCGCTGCACGCGCCGCAGCAGGACTGAGCTCGCCACGTGCGTCAGTACGCAGACCCAGCTTGTGCAGCAAAGATTCGACGCGCCGCAGCTCGGCTTTGCCCATGAGCCCAGCGCGCTCTGACATCGAGGCGGCCATGAGCAACCCTGCTGCCACCGCCTCGCCATGCAGCCAGCGCGAATAACCGGTTGCGCTCTCGATCGCGTGACCAAACGTATGACCGAGATTGAGCAGAGCGCGATCGCCTTGCTCATGTTCATCACGAACGACGATCTCGGCTTTGAGGGTGCAGCAGCGATGCACGGCATACATCAACGATTCGGCATCGAGTGCCAGCAGGCGTTCGGCGTTACGCTCAAGCCAGCCAAAGAATTCAACATCGCAAATGAGCCCGTACTTCACCACCTCGGCGAGACCGGCGCGCAACTCGCGCATCGACAGACTGCGGAGGGTATCGATGTCAGCGACGACAGCTCGCGGTTGGTGGAAGGCACCGATCATGTTTTTGCCGAGCGGGTGATTGACGCCGGTCTTGCCGCCCACCGAGGAGTCGACTTGCGCGAGCAGCGTGGTCGGAATCTGCACGAAGCCGATGCCACGCTGGTAGCAGGCCGCGGCGAAGCCCGCCATGTCGCCGACCACACCGCCGCCGAGAGCGACGATCAAATCGTCACGCGCCAAGCGCTGTTCGAGCAGTGCATCAAAAATCTTTGAGACGGTAGCGAGCGTCTTGTGCGACTCGCCATCCGGCAACACGATGTCATGGGTTTCGGCGCCAGCTCGCGCTTCGTGAATGGCGGCTGCATAAAGCGGCGCCACCACGTCGTTGCTCACGATCGCCACTTTGCGCGCAGGCAGCAGACTCGCCAGCCAAGCGGAATCGCGTAACAAACCCGCACCGACATGGATCGGATAGGCACGCTCATCGAGCGGCACAGTCATGGAAAGCGGCGCAATCATGGCAATCGAAAGTATACGCGGCCGCGGTCGGCCTCAGACTCCGCGAGGTTCGCCTGGGCGGCTACGCAAATGTCGGAGGATTTCCTGCACCACGTCTCGGACCCGGCGAGCATCGGTACGTACGGTGAAGGTCGCGACCTCGGCATAGAGCGGCGCACGATGTGCGAGCAGCTCGGTGAGCCTCGCGCCGATATCCGGGGCATGGGCCAGCAGCGGGCGGTTCTCACCCTGGCGCACCCGGGCAAGCTGCTGGGCAACCGAGGTTTCGAGGTAGATGACCACGCCGCCCGCCCGCAAGGCCTGACGGTTTTCTTCGAGCAGGATCGCCCCACCGCCCGTCGACAAGACGATGCCATCACGGCCGACCAGCTCTGCGATCAACTCGCGTTCGCGGATCCGAAAACCGGCCTCGCCTTCTTTTTCGAAAATGAGCGGAATGTCGACGCCGGTACGTTGCTCGAGTTCGATGTCCGCATCGACGAACGGCAGCTTCAGCGCTCGCGCAAGCTGCTTGCCCACCGCCGATTTTCCCGAGCCCATCGGCCCGACCAGAATGACGTTTCGCACACTGCCGTCTCGCACACTCATGCCGGCCACAAGACTACCCGAAGCCCGGCGACCGCAGCGATCCCGCAGCAGCGATCCGGCAGCGTGGGCTGCCATTCCGGTAACATGACGGGGTCGTGAAGCGTTACCTGCCGAAAATCGCATTCCTCGCCGCCGCGGGTCTGGTGATCGGCGTGCTGACCGTGGTAGCGCTGATCTCAGGTGCCTATCTTTACCTTCAGCCCTCGTTGCCTAGCGTCGAGGCGATGCGCCAGATCGAACTGCAAGTCCCGCTGCGTGTGTACTCGCGCGACGGCCAGGTGATCGCGCAGATCGGCGAGCAACGGCGGATCCCGGTGAACTTCGAGCAGATACCGCCGATGGTACGCCAAGCCTTCATCGCTGCCGAAGACGACCGCTTCTTCGAGCATTCGGGGTTCGATTACCAGGGCATTCTGCGCTCGATCATGGTCAACTTGTTACCCGGATATCGGCTCGAGGGCGCGAGCACTATCACGCAGCAAACCGCGAAAAACCTTTTCCTGACCAACGATCGCACCTGGCGGCGCAAGGGACAGGAAATGTTCCTGACCTATCGCATCGAGCAGGAGTTCTCCAAGGAAGAAATCCTCGGCCTTTATCTCAACGTCATCCACTTCGGTAAACGCGCTTATGGCGTGGCGGCAGCAGCGGATCTTTATTTTGGCAAAACGCTCGATCAGCTGACGCTCGCCGAAGCAGCAACGCTCGCGCGCGTGCCGCAGGCGCCGTCGCGCTTCAACCCGATCAACAACCCCGAGGCGGCCGCCCAGCGTCGCGGTTATGTGCTGCGCCGCATGCGTGAACTCGGCTTCATCGACGCCGACACCGAGCAACGTGCCGCAGCAGAGAAAATCTTTGCCCGTGTGCACGTGCAATCGTTCGAGGTCGAAGCGCCTTATGTTGCCGAGATGGCACGACTCGAACTCGTGCAGCGTTTTGGCGCGGCTGCGCAGAACGAAGGCTACAAAATTTACACCACCATCGAGCCTGTTCAGCAAACGGCTGCGAACGAAGCCCTGCGCACGGGCCTGCTCGACTATGACCGTCGACATGGTTGGCGTGGCGCCAAAAGCACGGTGAGCATCCCGGCAAACGGCGACGAAGCCGCCTTCGAAGAATTACTCGAAGATCAAGCGGTGAGCGGTGGCGTGCTGCCGGCGCTGGTGCTCCAGGTGCAAGATAAATCGGCGCGTGTCTACGCACGAAGCAGCGGCATCGTCACCCTGCCCTGGGAGGGCATGTCCTGGGCACGACCCAAAGTGAACGGGCGGCTCGGCAAGGCACCCAAAACTGCAGGTGAAATCCTTGCCCGCGGCCAGATCGTTCACATCACGCTGCAGCCGACTCCGCAACTTGCACAAATTCCCGAAGCGGCAGCAGCATTGGTCGCGCTCTCCCCGACCGATGGCGCGATCACGGCGCTGGTCGGCGGCTTCGATTACTTTGATGCCGGAGCAGGCAAGTTCAATCGCGCCATTCAGGCAAAACGCCAGCCGGGCTCGGGCTACAAACCCTTCCTGTATTCGGCCGCACTCGAAAATGGTTTCACGCCTGCATCGCTCGTGCTCGATGCGCCGTTCGTCATCGACGATCCGCGCATGGAAGAAGCCTGGCGCCCCGAAAACTCCAGCGGCGATTTCGGCGGACCGACGCGCTTGCGCGAGGCACTGGTCAAGTCGCGCAATCTGGTATCGATCCGCGTGCTGCAGGCGATCGGCATGGGTCCGGCCATGGCCTACACCGAGCGCTTCGGCTTCGAGCGCGCGAGTCTGCCGCGCAATCTCACGCTCTCACTCGGCACCATGAGTGCAACGCCCCTGCAGGTGGCCTCGGGTTACGCCGTGTTCGCCAACGGCGGTCATCGTATTCAACCTTGGTTCATAGAGCGTATCGTCGATCCGCAGGGGCAGGTCGTGTTCGAAGCTGCGCCACGTCGCGTTGCGCGCGAATGCGATGCGCCCGAAACGGTCGCCGTAAATGAGACCGCTGCTGCCGCGGAAGAATCCGCTGCGACCACTGCGCCCGCTGCGGCGAACACCCCCGCCGATAGAACGTCTGATAGTGCTTCTGGTGACGCCTCTGAAGCCGAAGCCTTGCCGCTGCCCGCGGGCTGCAGCCTGCCCGCGACACAAGTTGCGCCGCGCGTCATCAGTTCGCAAAACGCCTGGCTGATCACCGACATGCTGCGTGATGTGATCACGCGCGGCACCGGTCTCCGCGCGCTGGCTCTCGGACGCCGTGACGTCGCCGGCAAGACAGGCACCACCAACGAGGCGCGCGACACCTGGTTCAACGGCTACACCCCGACATTAGTCGCTTCGGTGTGGGTGGGTTTCGATCAGTCGCGTCCGCTCGGTGAGGGCGAAGAAGGCAGTCGCACCGCCGTGCCCATCTGGACGGACTTCATGGCCAAGACCCTCAAGGAAGTTCCGGATCGCCCGTGGCCCGTGCCCGGCGGTCTGGTACAGGTGCGCATCTCGCCCTTCACCGGCGAAATCGCCAGCGCCGATGATCCCGATGCAATCTTTGAAACTTTCATGACCGATCGGCTGCCCACGGGCGGCGTGCTCGGCGAAACGGCAACAGATCCGGCGCGACCGCAAAGCGAGCAGCCGTCGACGGAGCCCATTTTCTAGAATCCGCCTCACGAGGTGACGCCGTGAAAAAGCTGCCCCCGCGTGCCGAAAATCTGCGCCGTGCACTGGCCCAGGAAGCTGCACGCGTCATGGCGGAACACGGCATCCGCGATTTTTTGTTCGCCAAGCGCAAGGCTGCCGAGCGCTTCGGGGTGGTCGATGGTTCGGTGCTGCCGCGCAATACCGAAATCGAGGAGGCCTTGCAGGAATACCAGCGTCTGTTCGGCGGCGAAGCGCATCTCGAATCGCTGCAAGCGCAGCGCGAAGTGGCGCTCGATGTCATGCAGCGCCTCAAAGAATTCCAGCCGCGGTTGGTGGGTCCGGTCCTGCAGGGCACAGCGACCCAGCACGACGACGTCACGCTGCATGTGTTCGCCGACCGCGCCGAGTCAGTGAGTTTTCATCTCATGGACCAAGGCCTGCCATTCGAGTTGGGCGAGCGGCGTACCCGCGTCAACGCCGAGCGCGTGGTGCAGCAGCCTTCATTGCATCTCGATGTGGATGGTCAGCCCGTGGAGGTCGTGATCTTTCCGATCGATGGCATCCGTCAGGCACCGGTGAGCCCGGTGGACGGCCGCCCGATGCGCCGCGCCGACACCGCCGAAGTGGCGACGCTGTTGGCCGCAGGTTACTGACGCAGTGGGTGACTGGCGCAGTGGGTGACTGGCGCGGCGAGTGACTGACGCAGCAGCTTGCTGCCCGCGCGGCTTCAGCCGCGCTTGCCGATCGGCACGTAGTCGCGTTTGACCGGACCAGTGTAGAGCTGACGCGGGCGACCGATCTTGTAGGACGGATCGCTGATCATCTCTTGCCAGTGCGCGACCCAACCCGCCGTGCGCGCAATCGCGAACATCACCGTGAACATGGAGCGCGGAATGCCGAGCGCGCTGTAGATGATGCCGGAGTAGAAGTCGACGTTCGGGTACAGCTTGCGCGAGATGAAGTAATCGTCTTTGAGCGCGATTTCTTCGAGCCGCTGCGCGAGCTCGAGCAGCGGATTGTCGGCACGCCCCATCTTGGCGAGCACGCGGTGACACATGTCACGGATGATCTTCGCGCGCGGGTCGAAATTTTTGTAAACCCGATGCCCGAAGCCCATCAGTCGTACGTGGCTCTGCTTGTCTTTGACTTGGGCGAGGAACTTCGGGATGTTGTCCACACTGCCGATTTCTTCGAGCATCTCGAGCACGGCTTCGTTGGCGCCGCCGTGCGCGGGGCCCCAGAGCGCGGAAACACCCGCCGAAATGGCGGCATAGGGGTTGGCACCCGTCGAACCCGCAAGGCGCACCGTCGAGGTGCTCGCGTTCTGTTCGTGATCGGCGTGCAGGATAAGCAGCAAATCTAGCGCTTGGGCCGCGAGCGGATCGACGTGGTATGGCTCGCAGGGCACGGCGTAATACATGTGCAGCAGGTTGCTGCAGTAGTCGAAATCGTTGCGCGGATAAATGAAGGGCTGCCCGACCGACCGCTTGTAGGCCGCCGCCGCAATCGTCGGCAGCTTGGCGATGATGCGATGCATGAAGATTTCGCGATGGCGCGGATTATTGATGTCCATCGAGTCGTGATAGAACGCCGACATCGAGGCCACGATCGCACTCACCATCGCCATCGGGTGTGCGTCGTAGTGAAAGCCGTTGTACATGCGCAGCAGCGACTCGTTGATCATGGTGTGCCGCTGGATGCTGACGCTGAAATCGGCGAGCTGCTTCGGATCGGGAAGCTCGCCGTTGTTGAGCAGATAGGCCACCTCGATGAACGAACTCTGCGCTGCGAGCTGCTCGATGGGGTAACCGCGATAGAGCAGTACACCCTGGTCGCCGTCGATATAGGTGATCTTGCTCTCGGTGCTGGCTGTCGCCATGAAACCCGGGTCGAAGGTGAAGACGCCGTGATCCTTGGTCAGCGCGCCGATGTCCACGACGTCCGGACCGATGGTTCCGGAGCGAACGGGCAGCTCGCTGGTCTTGCCTGAAGAGAGGTCTTTGAGCTCGAATTTTTTGTTGGCCATGGCGCGCAGATGATCGTGATTGACGCCGTCGCAGAAGCGCGACGGCATGTGACGAAATTGACACGCCGGCCCCGCAGAATCAAGGCGGGCCGCCGCTATTTTTCTACTCGACCACCTTGTAGAAATCGCCAGCAGAGAGCTTGCGGTCCGGGTACAACCCGTTGATGAGCAGCAGTTCTTCTTTTTGGTATTTCTCGACGGGCATCGCTGCGGCGTAGTCCTCGAGTCGCGTATCAGCCGTCGCGGTGCGAATGCTCAAACGATAAGGCTCGGCGAGCGGATATTCGGAGGGCTTGAGCGTACGCAGTGTCTCGGCGACCGATTGAAAGAGGCCATCGGACTCGGGAACGCCACCGCGCGACGAGCGACTCGCACCCGCGAACAAGTAAGCGCTCTTGCCGCGATACAACACTGTCCAACGCACCGGACCCGCACCGCCATCAAGCGGCGAACCATTGGTCGTGCGCACGGTGTAGCCCTCCATGCCATTGACCGAAATCGCTTCACCGCCCGCGAGCGAGGCGCCGCGCAGCTGCGAGAGCAGAAACTCGCGCGGGCCCTGGGTCGGCGGTCGCTCTTTGAGCGTGATCTGCATCAGGGTGTCTTTGCTCGGGGTATAGGCGAGCAGCGCGTCGCGCTGGTTCTCGACCGTCCACGCTCGCGGGAAGGCGATGGTGATCCCCAGCTCAGCGTGATAGAGCCGATTGTCGCGCACGATGCCCTGCGCCCGACTCGAGCCATAAGTGAGTCCGTCGATCGCCTTCATGTAGCGCTCACGGTTTTCGACCCAACCGCCCGGCGGCCCGGTATCGAGTCGGGCCGAGGCTTTGGCAGCCTGAACAGCGCGCGCATCGGGCGCGGGGTGCGAGGAAAACAGCCCGTGGTAAACCCGCGGCTCGCGACCTTCGGCGCGTGCGCGATCGATTTCGAAGCGCTCACCGCGCCGGAACATCTGGAAAACCTCGGTCATCGACTCGGGTCGATATCCCGCACGTGTGGAATATTGGAGACCGATGCGGTCGGCTTCGAGTTCGCTCTCGCGGCCATAGCCCTGCATCCAGGCGTTGGCGCCCAGATTGGCGAGATCGGCGACGGCGCTGGAGTTGGTGTAGATCGCAGCAGCCGCAGCTGCGAGCGAGGCCAGAACGCCGCGCGTCATGCGCTTTTGCGGATGTTTGGCGGTGACATGCGCCACTTCGTGCCCGAGCACGGCGGCCAGTTCGGCTTCGGAATTGAGCTGGATCAGCAAACCTCGGTGCACATAGACGTAGCAGCAACCGGTGGTGAACGCATTGAGCGAGTCGTCATCGACGACGACGAATTTCCATTCTTCGTCGGGCATGCTGCTTTGACGAGCCACGCGCTGCCCGACTTCACTGACGTAGTCCTGCAGTGCCTGGTTGTCGTAGAGGCCATAGGCCTTGAGGATTTGCTCGTGCGCCTTGCGCGAGCTCGCGCTCTCTTGCGACTTGCGCGGCTTCGCAGTTGCGCCGACAGCATCGGTCGGAACCGCCAGCAACACGATGAGCGCGGCAAGCAACGTCCTGAAGGCGTTCATGTTTCTATGCACCGTCGACCTCGGCATTTCCGACTGGGGACGCTAGCAGAAGTTCCGGTGAGCTGGCACCGCAACACCACGTCAAGAAACGAAAAAGGCGCCGTGGAAGGCGCCTTTTCGATGCTGCGACGAGCGCGCGAAGCGATCAGCGCGCGGCGGCGGCCGCGTACTTCTTGCGGAACTTGTCGACGCGGCCTGCGGTGTCCACGATCTTCTGCTTGCCGGTATAGAAGGGGTGGCAGTTCGAGCAGACTTCGAGCGACAGGTCTTGGCCCATCGTCGAACGGGTCTTGAAACTGTTGCCGCAAGAGCAGGAAACAGTGATTTCCGTGTATTCGGGATGGATCGAGGGTTTCATATGCGGCCTTCGGACTTACCGGGCAGGATAAAAAGGGCGCGCAGTCTAAGCGCTAAGCCGCGGTTTCGACAAGGGCTTCAGCCAAGCTTTGGCCCGCAGGACGAGCAATCTGTGGATAAGTCTGTGGAATTTGCCCCTGAACCGCGACCCGCCGCCTGCCTTCTATGCATTACTGCAGGGTCAATCAAAATAATTGTGTCGCCATAAAGTCAGTATAAACAACGACTTACAGAATCATTGTCGTCATAAAACTGAAAAAACGACGTAATTTGCCATCGCCACAGGATTTTTTACCCGTTGTGCATACTTTCCGACCTAGCGGGCAAAAACTCGACCAAGACCTCGTTCAGGAACCGAACTCCTTGATTTGTCGGCTGGATACGGGTGGCGGCGAGCACGGGACCCGCGGTCAGCGTGAGCAAACCGCGCGCGACCAGGCTCTGCACGGTCTTTTCGATGCTTGACCAGGGCAACCCGGTACGCGCTTCGAACAGCCCAAGCTCGAACCCCTCAAGCAAACGCAAGGCGTTCAACATGAACTCGAACGGCAATTGGTCGGCGGCGACCTGCTGCCAAATCAATCCGCCGATCGGGTCGCGTTGATAACGACGCGGTTCCCGCGGCTGCGTGCTGCGCCAAATGCCAGACCCTGTCAGCTTGCCGTGCGCACCAGCGCCAATGCCGAGGTAGTCGCCGAAGCGCCAGTAATTGAGATTGTGCGCCGAGGCGCGGCCACGACGTGCCCAAGCTGAAACTTCATACTGCAAATACCCCATGGCGCTCAGCCGCGCACCAGTCACCGCGAGCATCTGCTCCGCATGCTCATCGCCCGGCAGATCGGCGGGCGGGCGCCCCGCAAAACTCGTGCCGGGCTCGAGCGTGAGCTGGTAATGCGAGATCTGCGCGGGTGCGAGCGCAATCGCCGTCTCGACATCGCGCAACGCGCCCGCTTCGTCCTGCGCGGGCAAGCCATACATCAGATCGATGTTGAAGTTGTCGAGTCCCGCAGCATGCAATTCATTGACGGCGTTCAAGGTCTCGGCGGGCGAGTGGATGCGGCCGAGCGCGCGCAATGCTGCAGCATCAAAACTTTGTGCACCGAGCGAAACTCGATTGATACCGGCCGCCGCATATTCGGCAAAGCGGCCACGCTCGATCGTGCCCGGATTCGCCTCTAGCGTGATCTCGGCATCGGACACAAGACCGATGCTGCTGCGTGCCAGATCAAGCAGCTTGCCGATCGCCGTCGGCGAAAAAAGACTGGGTGTGCCACCGCCCATGAAAATCGTGGCAATCCGACGACCCGCCAAAGATTTCGCCTGCGATTCGAGCTGCTGCAGCAGATCGCGCTGCAAGGCCTCGACATAGGACGCCTCGGGCACCGTGTCGCGCCCCGGAATATCGTCGCGCAGGGCGTAGGAGTTGAAATCACAGTAGGGGCACTTGCTGACGCACCACGGAAAGTGGATGTACAAACCAAGCGGCGAGGGGCTCTGCGCCAGATGCGGCATTTTCCAGGTCCCGCTCGCGCTCAGCGCGGCGCGCCACCGCGCCAGTTGGCCACAAGATCGCGCAAGGCCTGGCCGCGATGGCTATGCGCGTGCTTTTCCATCGAGGGCAACTCGGCGACGCTGCGCGATTCACCGACCGGGGCGAATATCGGGTCGTAACCAAAACCGCCGCTGCCGCGTGGCTCGCGCAAGATTCTTCCTTCCCAGACGCCGCGACCAAAGATTGGCGCAGGATCATCGGCATCGCGCACCAGTGCGACCACACAACGAAACCGCGCCGCGCGCGTGGAGTCGTCGACCCCTTGCATGACCTGCAGCAATTTTTGCAGGTTGGCGAGATCACCGGCGCCCGCACCGGCATAGCGTGCCGAACGTACGCCGGGCGCACCGCCCAGCGCGTCGACTTCGAGGCCGGAATCATCGGCCATCGCCGGCAAGCCGCTGCGGGCTGCGGCGTAGCGTGCCTTCAAAAGTGCGTTGGCTTCGAAGGTGTCGCCGGTTTCTTCGGGGGGCTCGATGCCGAACGCCGCCTGGGCGACGAACTCGAAGCCCAGCGGGCCGAGAAGCTCAGCGAACTCGCGGATCTTGCCCGCGTTGCCGGTGGCGAGAACGACTCGCACGGTCGTCTCTAGGCCTGCAGCGCTGCGCGCTGCAAGGCGTGCAGCTGCGAGATGCCCGAGGTGGCGAGTGCCAGCATGGCGTCGAGTTCATCGCGACGAAACGCATGACCTTCAGCGGTGCCCTGAATCTCGACGAAGCTGCCGCCGTCCTTCATGACGACATTCATATCGGTCTCGGCCTGCGAGTCTTCTTGGTAATCGAGATCGAGCACCGGCACACCACCGCAAATGCCCACCGAGACCGCGGCGACCTGACCGTGCAGGGGCGAGCTTGCCAGTGCACCGCGCGCAATGAGCGTCTGACAGGCATCGACGAGCGCCACGTAACTTCCCGTGATCGCCGCCGTGCGCGTGCCGCCGTCGGCCTGCAATACGTCGCAATCGAGCGTGACCGTGCGCTCACCGAGTGCACTCATGTCGATTACCGCGCGCAGGCTGCGGCCGATCAAACGCTGGATTTCCTGTGTGCGTCCCGACTGTTTGCCCTTGGCTGCCTCGCGTGCCGATCGCGTATGCGTGGCGCGCGGCAACATGCCGTATTCGGCGGTCACCCAACCCTGACCGCGTCCGCGCAAGAAACCCGGCACGCCTTCTTCGATGCTCGCCGTGCACAGCACGCGAGTGCCGCCGAATTCGACCAGCACGGACCCTTCAGCGTGGCGCGTGAAGTGACGCTCGAAGCGAATGGGGCGAAGTGCGTCGGGGCTGCGCCCGCTCGGTCTTTGAAACATGTGCGGTTGTCCTGAAACGGGAGATGCAGAAAAGTCTTTGGGCCGTGAACCCGGCTAAACTGCGCGCTTTATACACCCCGGCCGGCATCGACGCACGGCCACCCACGTCTGCGGCAGAGGCAATCCATGATCAGCAGCATGACCGGCTTCGCCCGACGGCAAGCCGGAGGCGACTTCGGCGAACTCACCTGCGAGCTGCGCAGCGTCAATCATCGTTATCTCGAGCCCGGCTTTCGCCTGCCCGAAGAATTGCGAGCCATCGAGAGCGAGCTGCGGCAAACGCTGGCGCGTGAACTGCGGCGCGGCAAACTCGACTGCACCATCCATCTGCGCGGCAGTCATCAGGCCGAGCGCGAACTGCGCCTCGACAAGGCAGCACTCGACAAGCTGCTCGAACGCACGGGAGAAATCGCCAAGCTCGTGCCAAGCCATGTCGGCATCGGCTTGAGTGCTGCAAGCCGCATCGATCTGCTCGATGTGCTGCGCTGGCCCGGCGTGCTCAAAGATGACGCGCCCGACAGCGAAAGCCTGCAGGGCGCCTGCCGCGCGCTTTTTCTCGACACCGTGCGCGACCTTGCGGCCGCACGACAGCGCGAAGGTCAAAGATTACGTGAGCTGATCGAACAACGTTGCACTGGTCTCGCCGCACTCGTCGGCGGACTGCGCGCTCGCATGCCCGAGTTGCGCGAACGCCTGCGCACGCGTCTGCAGGAACGGGTCACCGAACTTGGCACGACGGTCGATGCCAGCCGCTTCGAGCAGGAAGTGGTGCTGTTGCTGCAGCGCGCCGACGTCGACGAGGAACTCGATCGACTCGAGGGTCATATCGTCGAGATTCGCCGCGTGATCGACGCTGACGAAGCCGCCGGGCGTCGTCTCGACTTTCTCCTGCAAGAACTCAACCGCGAGGCCAATACGCTGTCTTCGAAGTCGCAGGAAATCGAACTCACCCGCATTGCCGTCGACATGAAGGTATTGATCGAGCAGATGCGCGAACAGGTGCAAAACATCGAATGAGTGGTCGGCTGTTCGTGATCGCCGCGCCCTCCGGCGCCGGCAAGACGAGCCTGGTCAAGGCGACGCTGGCCCGCGAGTCGAACCTGCGCGTCTGCGTATCGCACACCACGCGCGCGAAACGACCCAATGAAATCGACGGCCGCGACTACCATTTCATTGACGTGCCGACCTTCAAGACGCTGATCGATGCCGATGGCTTCCTCGAATATGCCCCCGTGTTCGACAACTTCTATGGCACGAGTCGCACCGCGCTCGCCGAAGCTTTCGGTCGCGGCCACGACGTCATCCTCGAAATCGACTGGCAGGGGGCACGTCAGGTGCGCGAGCGCACCCGCGATGCCACGAGCGGTCGGGCGGGTTGCACCACAGTATTCGTGCTGCCGCCCTCGCGCGCTGAACTCGAGCGGCGCCTGCGGGGTCGCGGGACCGACGATGCCACGGTGATCGCACGTCGCCTGCGCGATGCCGTCGACGACATGAGCCACTACGGCGAATTCGACTACGTCATCGTCAACGACGACTTCGAGCGCGCCGTCGCCGATCTGCGGCACATCATCGCCGGCCCCGCCGACGATCTGCTGGCGAGCCGCCCCGCCCTCGAGCCACTGCTCGCCGAACTGCTCGGCTGAGGGCCCCCGACTCTGCCGGGTGACTGGCGAAAAACCCCTGTTCTCCCCTATACTTATCAGCCCTTCCGAAGGCTCTCGCTCATGGCACGCATCACCGTCGAAGACTGCCTCCAAAACGTCGACAACATTTTCCAGCTCGTGATCCTCGCTTCGCAGCGTGCCCGTCGGCTCGCCAATGGCGCCGAGGCCACCGTGCCCTGGGAAAACGACAAGCCCACGGTCGTGGCACTGCGCGAGCTCGCCGCCGGCAACAACACGCCTGAGATGCTGCTCGAGCCGGAGCCGGAACCCGAGCCGGAACCGAGCCTGCTGCCGGACATCATGGAACCCGATCCGGGCTTCCGCGCGCCGCAGTTCGGCCTCGGAGACTGACCCGGCGGGCCTCGCACGCGGAGGCTCTTTGGACTACGCCGAGACATTGCTCGGTCTCCTGCCGGGCTCGCGGCGTACGCCCGGCCTCAAAGAATTATTGAGCACGGCCGGCGCTTACCTGCATCCCGATCAGGTCGAGCGCATTCGCGCCGCCGCAGAATTCGGCGCTGAAGCCCATCGCGGTCAAAAGCGCAAAACCGGCGAGCCCTACATCGCCCATCCGGTGGCGGCTGCCGAGGTGCTCGCCAACCTGCGGCTCGATACCGACACCATCATCGCCGCCATTCTTCACGACGTCATCGAAGATACGCCGATCGCCAAAGAAGACCTGGCGAAGCGCTTCGGTGACAACGTCGCCGAGATCGTCGACGGCGTCACCAAGCTCGATCAGATCCAGTTCAAGAGCCGCGAGGAAGCGCAGGCCGAGTCGTTTCGCAAGATGCTGCTCGCGATGGTGCGCGATCTGCGCGTCATCCTCGTCAAGCTCGCCGACCGTCTGCACAACATGCGCACCATCGAGGGCATGTCGCCGGTGCGGCGCCGCGCGATAGCGCGCGAAACGCTCGACATCTACGCACCGCTCGCCGAGCGGCTCGGTCTCTACAGCATGAAGCTCGAGCTCGAAGATCTCGGCTTCCGTGCGCTATACCCACGTCGCTATCGCGTCATCGAAAAAGCCCTGAAGCGCGCTCGTGGCAATCAGAAAGAATTCCTGACGCGCATCTCCGAGAATATCGGCAACGCGCTCGCCAAGGCCGGCATCGCCGCCGAAGTCGACACCCGCGAAAAACATCTCTACAGCATCTACCGCAAAATGCTGCGCAAGCGGATCCCGCTCGCCGAAATCGTCGATGTGTACGGCCTGCGCGTGGTCGTCGAGTCGGTGGATCATTGCTATCGCGCCCTTGGCGTCGTGCACGGCGCTTATCGACCCATGCCCGGGCGCTTCAAAGATTATGTGGCGATTCCGCGAGTCAACGGGTACCAGTCGCTGCACACCACACTGTTCGGTCCCAACGGTCTGCCGATCGAGGCGCAGATCCGCACCCGTGACATGCATCGCATCGCCGAATCCGGCATCGCCGCGCACTGGAAATACAAGTCCGGCGAATACTCGGCGGATCACGAGCAGGCGCGAGCGCGAGAGTGGCTGTCCAATCTGATCTCGATGCAGGAAGCCGGCACCTCCGAAGAATTCCTCGAGAGCGTGCGCGTCGATCTGTTCCCCGATAAAGTCTATGTATTCACGCCCAAGGGCAAAATCCTGCGGCTGCCGCGTGGTGCCACCATCGTGGACTTCGCCTACGCCGTGCACACCGATGTCGGCAATCGCTGTGTCGCTGCCAAGGTCGATCGTCGGCTAACGCCGCTGCGTAGCCACTTGCGCAACGGACAGACGGTGGAAATCGTCACTGCGCCCGGGGCGATCCCCAATCCCTCGTGGGTGAACTTCGTGGTCACGGCCAAGGCCCGCGCCGCCATCCGTCAATATTTGAAAGGCCTGCGCCGCTCCGAGGCCATCGAACTCGGGCAGCGGCTCATCAATCAGTCGCTGGCCGAGTTCAATCTGTCGCTACCCGATATCAGCGCGATGACTTTGGCGGCGACCGCGGGCGAACTCGGCATGGCCGATGCCGACGAGCTGTTCGAAAAAGTCGGTTTGGGTGAGCGCCTGGCGCCGCTGATTGCGCGACGACTCGGGCCCGCGGCGACGGCGGCAACTTCAACAACCACCGATACAGCAAGCGAGACGGCGCCAATGCCGCTCGCCGTGGCAGGCACGGAAGGTCTGCTCGTCAGTTATGCACGCTGCTGCTTTCCAGTACCGGGCGATGCGATCCTCGCCTACTTGTCGAGTGGTCGCGGCATCATCGTGCACCGCGAAGACTGCGCGAATGTCGATGACTACCGCAAGCATCCCGAGAAATGGCTGTCGGTCACCTGGGCCGAACAGCCCGAACGCATGTTCGGCAGCGAGCTGCGTGTCGAAGTGGAAAATCGCATGGGCGTGCTCGCTGCGGTCGCGGCAGCGATTGCCGGTACCGAAACCAACATCGATCACGTCGAACTCGAGGAGCGTGACGCACAGACCTCGGTGCTGGTCTTTGAAGTACGGGTTCGCGATCGCAAGCACCTCGCCAATGTCATGCGCGTGATCCGCCGCATGCCCGACGTGCTGCGACTCTCGCGTACACTCGCAGTTCGAACGCGCGACGAATGAGTCGGCGGCCAGCCTTCGAGGAGATCGGAACATGACGCGACAGATCATCAGCACCAACGATGCACCGCAGGCCATCGGCACCTACTCGCAAGCCGTGCGCGTGGGTCCCACTGTTTATATCTCTGGGCAGATTCCGCTGGACCCGAGCAATGGTCAGTTGGTCAGCGGCGACATCGAAGTCGAAATCCGGCGTGTGTTCGACAATCTGTCGGCGATTGCCAAAGCCGCCGGCGGATCTCTCAAGCACGCCGTTCGAGTGACGGTGTATCTCACCGATCTCGCGAACTTCGCCAAGGTCAACGAAGTCATGGCGCAGTACTTTCCGCAACCCTGGCCTGCGCGCGCAGCGATCGGCGTCTCGCAACTGCCGCGCGGTGCGCGCGTCGAGATCGACTGCATCCTGCATCTCGATTGATCCGCGCCGGCGCCAATGCCGCCACCGCTGATACCGCCATCAACGAGCGCCTTGATGACCGAGCCTCGTGAACAACGCCCGGTCACCGCGCTGCGCGGGGTTGGCGATGCGCTCGCCGCACGCCTCGCGGTGCTCGGTGTCGAAACCGTGCAGGATCTGCTCTTTGTGCTGCCCACACGCTACGAAGATCGCACGCGCGTTCAGCCGATCGGTTCGCTGCTCGCCGGCGGACGCGCCGTCGTCGAGGGCGAAGTACAACTCACCGAAGTCGTTTTTCGTCGTCGTCGACAAATGCTTTGCCGTATCGCCGACGGTTCCGGCTTCCTGACGCTGCGTTTCTTTCATTTCTCCAGCGCCCAGCAGCAAGGGCTGGAGCGTGGCAATCGCCTGCGCTGTTTCGGCGAAGTGCGCCGAGGGCCCATGGGTCTCGAGATCGTGCATCCGGAATATCGGCGAATCTTTGACGAGCGCTCGCCGCTGGAAGAATCTTTGACGCCGGTATATCCCGCCACCGAAGGCGTGAGTCAGGGACGGCTGCGGGTGCTCATCGCCCAAGCATTGCGTGAACTCGACAGCGCGGGCGTACGCGACTGGCTACCACCCGCAATCTTGGCGCCGCTCGGGCTGCCACCTCTGCGTGAAGCGCTGCGCTACGTGCATCGGCCGCCGGTGGATGCCGACCTCGACGAACTCGACGCGGGCAAACACCCCGTACAACGCAGGCTGGCCTTCGAAGAATTGCTGACACATCAGGTGGTCATGCGGCGTCTGCGCGAGTCGGTACGCACTGATGCCGCCTGGGTGCTGGCCGACGAGAGCGGTCTCGAAGCGCGCTTCATTGCCGGTTTGCCGTACGAACTCACCGGCGCGCAGCGCCGCGCACTCGACGAGGTCGACGCCGATCTGCTGCAGGAGCGGCCGATGGTGCGTCTCGTGCAAGGTGATGTCGGTTGCGGCAAGACGGTGGTCGCTGCCGCAGCGGCTGCGCGAGCCGTGGGCAGTGGACGACAGGCTGTGCTCATGGCACCCACCGAACTGCTCGCCGAGCAGCATCAAAGAAATCTCGATGCCTGGTTCAAGCCGCTAGGCATCACGGTCGCGATGGTCTCTGGCTCGCAGCCCGCGCGCACCCGACGCAGCGCGCTCGAAGCGATCGCCTCCGGTGAAGTACGAATCGCTGTCGGCACGCATGCACTGTTTCAGGAGAGCATGCAGTTCCGTGAGCTCGCGCTCGTCATCGTCGATGAGCAGCATCGATTCGGCGTGCAGCAACGCCTGCGCCTCGCCGAAAAAGGCGAAGCCAGCGGTCGTCATCCGCACCAACTCATCATGACGGCGACACCTATCCCGCGCACCCTCGCCATGACGGCTTATGCGGATCTCGATGTCTCGGTGATTGATGCCTTGCCGCCCGGCCGTACGCCCGTGAAAACCGTCGTCGTTGCCGAAACTCGACGTAGCGAAGTGGTGGCGCGTATCGATGCGGCCTGTCGTAGCGGCAGACAGGCCTACTGGGTCTGTCCGCTGATCGAAGAATCAGAAGAGCTGCAGTGTCAGGCCGCGGAAGAAACTGCCGCAGTTCTCACCGAAGCTCTGCCGCATCTCGTCGTGCGACTCGTGCATGGGCGCATGAAGCCCAAAGAAAAAGACGCCACTATGTTGGCCTTCAAGGCCGGCAAGATTCACCTGCTCGTCGCCACCACGGTCATCGAAGTCGGTGTCGACGTACCGAACGCCACACTGATGGTGATCGAAAATGCCGAGCGCATGGGACTCGCGCAACTGCACCAGCTCCGCGGTCGCGTCGGGCGTGGCTCTTACGAGAGCAGTTGCGTGCTGCTCTATCGCGCACCCATGGGTCCGCTCGCGCGGGCACGGCTCAACGCCATCCGCGACACCAACGACGGCTTCGAAATTGCCCGGCGAGATCTCGAACTGCGTGGCCCCGGCGAACTGCTCGGCACGCGCCAAACCGGGCTCGCCCGCATGCGTGTGGCCGATCTGATCCGCGATGCCGATTTGTTGCCGCGGGTACAGGAAGCTGCCGAGATACTGCTCGCCCAACACCCGGATAGAATCGCGCCCCTGACCACACGCTGGATCGGAACGGATGACAGATATGGCCGTATCGGCTGACAACCTGAGCTTGCCGCCACCGGTCCCCGCGGCGGCCATGTGGTTGCCGGGGCAGGCACTCAATTGCTACGTCGGCGATCAGTCGCTGCGTTCATGGCTGCTGACGCCGGGTTTGCTCACTCAAAGAATTCGTGAGGCCGCAGGCGATTGCTTTGCGATGCACCTGTTGCGGGAAGCGCACATCGGCGACGAGCAAGTTCGCGAAGTCGACATGACTTGCGACGAGGTGGTGTGGATGTTCGCGCATACGCGCATCCCGGCAAGCACGCTCGCGGCGGAACCTTGGTTGGGCCAAATCGGCTCGCGCACCTTGGGCGAGGCTTTGGAGGGTCGGGCAACACTCACGCGCGAACCCTTCCGCTACGCCCAGTTCTATCCTGACGTGTGGCTGGTCAAGCGGGCGCTTTCCCACGCTGCGCTCACGCCGCAGCCGCTCTGGGTCAGACATTCGGCGTTGCAATTGGGCGCTGCACCCTTCGATCTCTACGAAGTGTTTCTGCCGACGATCGGTCGTCGCGGCCCGCGTTAAAACAGACGCTTGGCACTCGATCAGGACCGCCACGTGTCACCCGCCCTGCGTCGACGTCTTCGGGAATATGCGCTGCTCACCCGGCTCAATCGGCCAATCGGCAGCTTGCTGCTGCTATGGCCAGTGCTCTGGGCGTTGTGGCTCGCCGAGGGTGGTGTGCCCGATGGGCGTTTGCTTGCGCTGTTCGTCGTCGGCACCCTGCTTACGCGCTCGGCAGGTTGCATCATCAATGATTTCGCCGATCGTGAATTCGACCCGCATGTCGAGCGCACGCGCGAACGACCGCTTGCAGCACGTCGGGTGTCGCCGAGCGAGGCAATCGGACTCTTCGTGGTGCTGATGCTGCTGGCTTTCATCGTGGTGTTGCAGCTCGATCAGCGTACCGTGTTGCTGTCGCTGGTGGCTGCCGCGCTACTCGCGAGCTATCCCTTCTGCAAACGTTTCTTTGCTGCGCCGCAGGTTTATCTGGGAGTCGCTTTCGGCTGGGGCGTACCGATGGCGTTCATGGCAACGACCGGCGGCGTACCGCTGCTCGGGTGGTTGATCTTCGCGGTCGCCGTGATTTGGGCCTGCATCTACGATACTTTTTATGCCATGGTCGACCGCGAAGATGACCGTCGTATCGGCATACGCTCTACAGCGCTTTTATTTGGTCGCCACGACTTGCTTGCCATCGCCCTGCTGCAGAGTTCGATGCTGGGCTTGCTGATCTGGATCGGCCGACTGGCTGATCTCGGCTGGAGTTATTTTTTGAGTCTCGCGGTCGTCGCTCTGCTGTTTGCGCGTCATCTTTGGTGGGCACGCGATCGTGAGCGCGCTGCCTGCTTCCGCGCGTTCCTCGCCAATAATCACGTGGGCATGATCGTGTGGCTGGGAATTGCCGTCGCCACACTCCACAGCTGAACTTCTTCGACGCCGGCCTGCAAAAGCGCCGCGCGTGCGGCCTCGAGGGTCGCACCGGTGGTCGAAACATCGTCGATCAGAGCGACACTGCGCGGGGTAACGCTGCGAGAGGCGGTGCTCACGCCTGCGCCGCCGGGGCGTGTAGCGCTCCCACATCGGCGAGCGAACGATGGCGACAGCTGAAACGCCCCGGCGACATTGACGCGTCGCTCTGACGCGGACAGTGCCGTCTGCGCTCGTGTGGCGCGCGTTCGGACGAGCGCGTTGCGCAATACCGGTCGCTGCAGCCAGCGTCCAATCTGCACGGCAAGCAGAGCGGCCTGGTTGAAGCCGCGGTCCACGAGGCGCTGCGGGTGCAAAGGCACCGGCATCAGCAGTTCGGGTAGGCGCGTCCTGTCGAGGCTGATCGCCCGCGTCACCGCGATGGCCACCAAGGCACCCAGCACTCGCGCCGCCGCCCGATCACTGCCAAATTTGAGGGCCTTCAGCGCATGGTCTACGGGCGCGGCATAAACGAAAGCCGAAATGATCGTCGTGCTGCCACGCGGGACCGCCAACCACGGCAGAGCGTCGTGGCAACGCGAACATAGGTCGATGGGTCCGAGATCCCCGCGACCGTCGCAGAAGTAACAGCGCGCGGGCAAGCACCAGAAACCAGCGCGCTGCCACCAAGGCAACGCGCGCAGATTCGGCACCGGGGCTGGAAAAATGAGAGGCGCGGACGCCGCCTTGGATATTGTCGACTCATTCGTTGCGTGCAAGTTGACATCCTCCCCCGCGCTTGCGGAACATCCGGGACCGCGGCGCCAAAGGCTGCCGATTGCCGCTGCCGAAGGCAGCGCCCGAAATGCCTCAATTCGCCGGAATACTCGCCGGCATACGCTCCGGAAGGCCGCCATGAACGCTTCGATCACTGCCGCCATGACTACCGCCGCAACCAATACTTCGGGCAACGATGTCAGCGCGCCGATTACGGACGATGACATCCGCAACGACTGGCAGCTGGACGAAGTCGAAGCGCTGTTCGCGCTGCCGTTCCAAGACTTGCTGTTTCGAGCGCAGACCGTGCATCGCGTCCACCACACGCCGAATACGGTGCAAATGAGTACCCTGCTATCAGTGAAAACCGGCGCCTGTCCCGAGGACTGTGCCTACTGTCCACAAAGCGTCCGCTACGACACCGGTCTCGATCGCGAGGCCCTGATGGCGGTGGCCGATGTGGCCACCCGAGCGAAGGCAGCACGCGAAGCCGGTGCCACCCGGTTCTGCATGGGCGCTGCGTGGCGCTCGCCAAAGAAACGCGACATCGAAGTGATGACGGCGATGATCCGCGAGGTGAAGTCGCTGGGGCTGGAGAGTTGCGCCACGCTCGGCATGCTGAGCCGCGAGCAGGCCAAAGAATTACGCGACGCCGGGCTCGATTACTACAACCACAACATCGACACCTCGCCCGAGTTCTACGGCGAGATCATCACCACTCGCGACTTCAAAGACAGGCTCGACACCCTCGAAGCAGTACGCGAGGCCGGCATGAACGTCTGCTGTGGCGGCATCGTCGGCATGGGCGAAACGATGCGCGACCGTGCGCGCATGCTGCAGGTACTCGCCAATCTGCCGCAGCACCCCGAGAGCGTGCCGATCAACCAACTGGTCACGGTGCCCGGAACACCGCTCGCCGATCAGGCGCCCATCGATCCTTTCGACTTTGTCCGCACGATCGCAGTCGCACGCATTCTCATGCCGCGCTCGGCAGTCCGCCTTTCGGCAGGTCGCGAGAAGATGTCGGACGAACTGCAGGCACTGGCTTTTTTCGCCGGTGCCAACTCCATCTTCTACGGTGAAAAACTTTTGACCACCGGCAATCCCGACGTCGAACACGATCGCGCGCTACTCGTGCGGCTTGGCATTCAGGCTGCGGGCGCTGCGCCCGCAGCGCTGCACGCCTGACAGCGGTGCGCTGCTCGACCGAGGCCCGCGCGGCCGCGTTGCGCGACATCGACGCGCGCCGGCTGCGGCGGCGGCGCTCGCCGGCCGACGACGGTCGCATCAATTTTTGCAGTAACGATTACCTTGGCCTCGCGCGTGACCCCGAGGTTGCTGCGGCAATGGCATCGGCTTCGCTTGCCCATGGCGCGGGCGCGGGTGCCTCGCATCTGGTCAGCGGGCACTCCGCCGAACATGACGCGCTCGAGCACGAATTGGCCGAATTCGTGGGACGAGAGCGCGCACTCGTATTTTCCACGGGTTACATGGCGAATCTCGGTGTGCTGTCGGCGCTCGCCGATCGGCACGACATCCTCGTCTGTGACGAACTCAATCACGCCTCGCTGATCGATGCCGCGAGACTCACCCGTTCACCGCATCATCATCGGTACGCACACGCCGATGCCAAGGCGGCGTCCGAGTTACTGCGCTCTCAAGATGCGTCGCGCGGCGCCTTCGTGATCACCGACGGCGTATTCAGCATGGATGGCGACGTTGCGCCGCTGCCCGCGCTTGCCGCCGCAGCGAGCGCGCATCAGGCCTGGCTCATCGTCGACGATGCGCATGGACTCGGTGTACTCGGTACCGAGGGCCGCGGCAGCTGCGAATTCTTTGGACTGGGCTCGCAGGACGTGCCTGTCCTGATCGGTACCTTTGGCAAGGCGTTAGGTACTTTTGGTGCCTTCGTGGCAGGCGATGACGATGTGATCGAGCTGCTGATCCAGCGCGCCCGCACCTACATTTATACGACCGCGCTGCCGCCCGCCGTCGCTGCAGCGACCCGCCACGCCCTCAAAAAATTGCAGCTGGAGAAGTGGCGGCGCGAGCACCTGCAGTCACTCGTCGCCCATTTCCGGGAGGGCGCAGGTCAACGCGGATTGCCGATCAGCGAGTCCACCACGCCGATTCAGCCGCTCCTGCTTGGCAGCGAGGACAGAGCACTCGCGGCGAGTCATCGGCTCGCCGAGTTGGGTTATCGCGTCACGGCGATTCGCCCCCCCACCGTTCCGGTGGGTACATCACGACTGCGGATCACGCTGTCGGCAGCTCACAGCGTTACGCAGGTCGATGGCCTGCTCGCAGCGCTCGATCACGCTGTTGCAGGCGTCGTCACATGAGCGACCCCTCGAGCAACGCATCGGTGTCGGAACTCGCGCAACAAGAGCTCCTCGATCGGCTCGATCACTTTGCCTTCTCTCCCAAGCTGGTGGTCGAACTCGGCAGTGCGCTCGCAACTCGTGCGGAGGGACTTCGACAAAAATTTCCTCGAGCACGCGTCATCGCGCTGAGCCAGCCAGGCACTGACTCGGCCGTTGCCGATCACGGTCTTTGGCAGTCGCTGCGCGTCCTGCTGCAAAAAATTCCGGGGCTGCGGCCTCGCGTGGAGCATGTGGAGTCCTCCCTCGAGCAATTGCCATTCGCGGCTGCGAGTGTAGACATCGTGGTGGCTGATCGTTTGCTTGCAGGCAGTGACCGACTCGATGCAGTGCTCGCGGAAGTCAATCGAATTCTTCGACCCGGTGCCCTTTTTCTTTGGAATACGCTGGGGCCAGGCAGTCGTCTGAGCTCGACGGAGATCAGTGCGGATCTGATCGACATGCACGACATCGGCAGCGCGCTCGGGCGAGCGGGTTTTGTCGAGCCGGTACTCGATATCGACCGATTCGGCGATCTCGAGGTGATCCAGATCGCCGCTTTCGCGGGCCTGCATCGGCTTGGCGAAAACGCCGCAGATCAGCCTGCCGCTAGCGAAATCTTTGTACCTGTCGATTCGATTGTTCGACGGGGGAGGACGCCATCGTGAGGAATGGCTTTCGTGGGGTATTCGTGACCGGCACCGATACCGAGATCGGCAAGACCCATGTGTCCACCGCCATGGTTGCGGCGGCGCGCCGCCGCGGCTTGCGGGTCGGCGTAATGAAACCCATCGCCGCCGGCGCGGAGCAGACAGCGCTCGGTCTGCGCAACGAAGACGCGCTAGCGCTGATTGCCGCCGCGCGCGGCGACGCGACGGTTAAAACCCCACAGGGTTCGGTCGCAGCGCGGCTCACCGCCGCCGAATACGCGGCGGTGAACCCCTACTGTTTTGCCCCGCCGGTATCGCCGCATATCGCCGCGGGGGAGGCCGGCGTGCGCCCTGACCTAACCCATATCGCCCGCTTGGCCGCGGTCCATCTGTCGGAAAATGACTGGCTGGTGGTCGAGGGAGCGGGTGGCTGGCTCGCTCCGATCACTGACGAACTCAGCGTCAGCGACCTCGCGCTTGCCATTGGCTTGCCGGTGGTTGTGGTGGTGGGCATGCGTCTCGGCTGTCTGAACCACGCCCAGCTGACGATTCGCGAGATTGGTCGGTCGGGTCTGCCATTCGCCGGTTGGGTCGCCAACCAGGTCGACCCCACCATGGCCCGCGTGGACGAAAATGTCAGCATGCTGACAAAACGACTTGGCGGGCCACCACTCGCTCGGTTCGCCTTCGGCGCCGAATCGGCCGCTTTGGCAGAGAACGGCAAAGCCGTGATTGACCGCTTGGTGGACAGATAAGCGAAGCTCGGCTTTCGACAAGCCCCTGATATCGCTAGAAATTTTGTTAACTCGGGGATGATTCAGCCGTGACTGCCGAAACCCGCATCGAAATCGCCCCGCATTGCTCACTGAGCCCCCGCGGTGCCCGCTGGTTTTTCATCAGCGTCTGTGTGGCGTCCTTATCTATCGCCCTGCCCATTTCACTGCTGGGCTTCTGGCTGGTACTGCCCTTCGCCGGCCTCGAAATTGCCCTCCTGGCCTGGGCGCTGCGCAGCAGCATGGCCCGCAGGTTTCAGCGCCAGACGATCACGATCTCGGAAACGGCTGTCACGATTGAAGACGTCATGCCGCCGCAAATAAGCCGCGTCGAGTTCCCGCGACACTGGGCGCAAGTTAGAATCCGCGCCGGGGGTTCGCCGCTGCATCCGAGTCGACTGACGGTCGAGTCGTATGGGCGCCGGCACGAGATCGGGCACTTCCTCAATGATCAGGAAAGGCTGGGTCTCGCCGCGCGACTCAGGCGACTGATCGGCCGTGTGGATGAATCCCCGCCGTTGCCAAACCAGGCTGGTCCCGCATGAAACGGACCGCTGGCTCGTCAACACCGCAGTTTTCGTCAAAATTTCGAGTAACCGGATAGCCCATGAAGAGACATCTCAGCCACGCCCTGACCACCGCTTTCGCGATTCTGGGCGGCCTCGCTCCCCTTGCGGCGCACGCCGAGTGGGGCAACCTCAACATGCCCGTGGGCGTCACGGAACTTTCCAAAGAAATCCACTCGCTGCACATGACCATTTTTTGGTGGTGCGTGGCGATCGGCGTGTTCGTTTTTGGCTGGATGATCTGGTCGCTGGTGGCGTTCCGCAAATCGCAAGGCGCCAAACCCGACACGACCATGGTGCACAACACCAAAGCCGAGATCATCTGGACGGTCATTCCGGTGTTTATCCTCGTCATCATGGCGATTCCGGCGGCCCGCACCCTCATCGCCATCGAAGACACACGCAACACCGAGATCAGCATCAAGGCCACCGGCTACCAGTGGAAGTGGCAGTACGAATATCTCGGCGAGGACGTGAGCTTCTTCTCGCAACTCGAGCGCGCGAGCGACGAAGCGCGACAGCTCAATTCCGGCATCGACCCGACGACCGTGCCCGATTATCTGTTGAACGTCGACAAGCCCTTGGTCGTGCCCGAAGACACCAAGGTTCGCATGCTGCTCACGGCCAACGATGTCATTCACGCCTGGTGGGTCCCGGCCTTCGGCATGAAGAAAGATGCCATCCCGGGCAACGTCAACGAACTCTGGTTCAAGGTAGAGAAAGGCAAGACCGGCATTTACCGCGGTCAGTGCGCCGAGCTTTGCGGCCGTGACCACGGCTTCATGCCGGTGGTCGTCAAGGTCGTCACTAAAGAAGAGTACAAGGCATGGATCGCCGCCCAAAAGTCGGCTGCCAATCCTGCTGCCACTGAGTCGGCCGCCGAGCCCGCCGCCGATGCCGCGCCCACGGTTGCTGCCTTGCCGGCAGTGCCCAAAGGCTAAGTCGGCGCCGCAACTCCGAACTGCGACCGTCAACGTCAAAGAATTCAGCTAGCGAGAACGAAGATCATGGCCAACACCGCAACCCACGACCACGCGCATGACGATCACGACCACAAGCCCCATGGCTTGAAGCGCTGGCTCTATGCCACCAACCACAAGGACATCGGCACCATGTACCTGGTGTTCGCCTGCGTGATGTTCTTCCTGGGCGGCGCAATGGCGCTCGTCATTCGCGCGGAGCTTTTCCAGCCTGGCCTGCAGTTCGTCGATCCGGGTTTCTACAACTCGATGACGACCATGCACGCGCTGCTGATGATCTTCGGCGCAGTGATGCCCGCCTGGACGGGCCTCGCCAACTGGATGGTGCCGATGCAGGTCGGCGCGCCCGACATGGCGCTGCCCCGCCTCAACACTTTCAGCTTCTGGTTGCTGCCGTTCGCGTTCACGCTGCTGCTGCTCACGCTATTCGTGCCAGGCGGCGCCCCGGCCGGCGGCTGGACGCTGTATCCGCCCCTCTCGCTGCAGGCCGGCGACAGCTTCCCGCTCACCATCTTCGCGATTCACTTGATGGGTATCTCGTCGATCCTCGGCGCCATCAACGTGGTGGTGACCATCCTCAACATGCGCGCACCCGGCATAGGCCTGCTCAACATGCCGCTGTTCTGCTGGACCTGGCTGATCACGGCCTACCTGCTGATCGCCGTGATGCCCGTACTCGCCGGCGCCGTGACCATGCTGCTCACCGACCATTTCTTTGGCACGGCTTTCTTCACCGCGTCGGGCGGTGGTGATCCGGTGATGTTCCAGCACATCTTCTGGTTCTTCGGTCACCCCGAGGTCTACATCCTCATCCTGCCTGCCTTCGGCGTAGTCTCGGAAATCATTCCGACCTTCTCGCGCAAGCCGCTGTTCGGCTACGAGTCGATGGTCTACGCCACGGCCTCCATCGCCTTCCTGTCGTTCATCGTCTGGGCGCACCACATGTTCACCGTGGGCATGCCGCTCGCGGGCCAGTTGTTCTTCATGCTGTCGACCATGCTGATCGCCGTGCCGACAGGCGTGAAGGTCTTCAACTGGTGCGCCACGATGTGGAAAGGCTCGATCAGCTTCGAAACGCCGATGCTGTTCGCGATCGCCTTCCTGTTCCTGTTCACCATCGGCGGGTTCTCGGGTTTGATGCTCGCGATCGTGCCGGCCGACTTCCAGTACCACGACAGCTATTTCGTCGTCGCGCACTTCCACTACGTGCTCGTGCCGGGATCCGTGTTCGCCATCATGGCGGGCGTGTACTACTGG
>JBJTAV010000122.1:0-7658 GCA_046091005.1 Gammaproteobacteria bacterium
GTTCTGGGCGGTTTTGCGCTGCTGCTGGCGGGCTCTGACGAAAGATTGATCCCGCTGGCATTCGCCATGACGGCCTATACCTATGGCCCGATGTTGGGGCTTTTTCTGCTCGCCTTGTTCGTTCCGCGTGAGCGGATCATCAACGCCCCGCTCGGTACCGCCGTTGCGCTTGTCGGTGTGCTGCTCGTCCACAACGCGCAGTTTTTCGGTTTTACCAGCGAGCGTGAGTTAGTCGCGTTTCCATGGTTGTTCCCGCTCGGCACCCTGCTTTGTGTGGGCTTTGCCCTCTTGCCTATCGGCAAGGGGACTCGGCTATTCTCCGGGTCATGAGTCACGGCAGAGTCACGCCGCAACTGCGGCACTGGATCGTCAAGCAGATCGAGGCGGGGCAAAGCCCCGAGGCCGTGCTCGAATCCATGATTCGCAACGGCTGGCCAGAAGGCACGGCGCTCGATGTGATGGAGCGCACGCTGCGTGTGCGCGTGGCGCAGATCAAAGCCGCCGAGAACGCTGCGAGTCAGGCGACCACGACCAACGACCCTCCGCCGGCGCCCGAGGCCTGACTCATGCGCGCGTCCCGCGCCGATATCGACGCTCTGCCGGTGTTCCCGCTGATCGATCCGGCATTTCTCACTGTTGCTGAGCACTCGGCCCTGCTGGGCTTCGCCGAGGGTAACGAGGCTGCCTTCGGTACCCCTGATGCTGCTGACTATTGGAAAGGTCGGACGCTCACGCCGAGTGACATCAACGACGATCATGTCCGGCAAATATTCCGGCAGACGCGCGATCGCGCTATCGCCAAGCTGGCAGCGGTGTTGGCTGATCAGCTCGGGCCACAACCGCCGCTTTACTCTGACCTCATCAACTATGCGCGCTGGCCAGCTGGCTATGAGTTGCAACCGCATGCCGACAGTGAAAACCCGAATGGGGCCCCACATCCCTATCCGTGGCGCGATTTTGCGACGGTCATTTATTTGAACGATGATTATGACGGCGGTGAAATCCACTTTCCGAATCTTGGGCTCGAGCTCAAGCCACAACCGCGCATGCTGGTGGTTTTTCCGGGGACCCTGTTTTTTCTGCACGGTGTGCGCCGAGTAACGCGCGGCATGCGACACACCATCGCGTCATTCATCACGTTCGATCCCGACCATCGATTCGAATTCTGACCTGCGCTTTGCCATCACATGATCAAGGTTCCCGACAACACCATTGCTGCCATCCCCTACGATGACTTCTATCGTGGCAAGCACGAGCAGGTCTATTTCAACCTGCGCGGTCGCAACAAGCGCGATTGGTTTTCGCGCCATGCCTATTTTTGTCTGCCTCTGGTGATCGGCAATCAATACGGTCTTGCGATGCGCTCGTTGTGGCGCGCGACTTTTCTTTGGAATGGCGGGCCGGATCCTGCCGATACCACCGTCACCATCCACAACACCGAGGACGAGACCCGCTACGGCAGTTTGCAGACGATGGTCAGCAATTTCGGGCTCGGCATCGTTACCGTGCAGGCGGCCTTCGCGCTGCGTACTCCGCCCGCTATCAACCTCATGACCTTGCAGCCGCCCAATTTTTTCATTGACGGTTTGCAGAACATGGCGGGCGTGGTCGAGACCGACAACCTGCGTCGAGACTTTACCTTCAATCTGAAAATCACCCGCGCAAACTTCCCGGTGGAGATTCAGGTGGGTGACGTCATTGCGGGTGTCATGCCCATCCCTCGTCAGTTCGTCGAAAACTTCGAGCTCGTCGACGGTTGCAGTCTATTCACGCCCGAAGAGATCGCTTCGGAGCAGCAGGCTGCGCGTGATTTCGGTCGCGAACGTACCGAGCGTGATCCCCTGCGACCCGACGGCGTCGGCCGTCGGTATCACAAGGGCGAAGACGTCTACGGAAACAAATTCGTGTACTCGCATCAGACCCGCCTGAAGAACGGGCCAGAGCGTTCTGACGACGATTAGCAGACGGCGAAAAACAGACAGCAGACAGCCTGGTCAGCTGCTCGCCCAACCCAGCGAACGCTCGACGGCGCGCGACCACTCGTGCATGCGTGCAGCCGCGGCATCGCGCGACATCGCGGGCTCGAAGCGTCGCTCTACGCGCCAGCGGGCCGAGATCTCGTCCGTCGATTTCCAGAAGCCGGTCGCAAGGCCTGCGAGATACGCCGCGCCCAATGCCGTGGTTTCCGTCACGGCGGGACGAATCACCGGCACGCCCAAAAGATCGGATTGAAACTGCATCAAAAAATTGTTGCGGGATGCGCCACCATCAACCCGCAACTCATGCAATGGCGCCGCCGCATCTTGTTGCATGGCGAGCAACAACTCTGCACTCTGAAAGGCGATGGCCTCGAGCGCAGCACGAGCGATGTGTCCGCGCGTTGTGCCGCGTGTGATGCCCGCGATCGAGCCACGCGCGAACGGATCCCAGTGCGGACTGCCAAGCCCCGTGAACGCGGGTACTACATAAACACCGCCGTGATCCGCAACGCTGGTGGCCAGCGGCTCGATTTCTTCGGCGCGTGTCACGAAGCCGAGACCATCACGCAACCACTGCACCACGGCACCACCGACAAATACGCTGCCCTCCAAGGCATATTGCAGCGGACCACGGCGCTCGCCTGTGCCGGGCGTACACGCGATGGTGGTGAGCAATCTATGATGCGAGGCAAGCGGCCGGGTGCCCGTGTGCATGAGCATGAAACAGCCCGTGCCATAGGTATTCTTTGCCATACCGGGTTGCAGGCATGCCTGGCCGAACAGCGCCGATTGCTGGTCGCCGGCAAGACCCGTGAGCGGTGCTTCGATATCGCCGAGGGGCACTTTGATGCCGATGTCGAAAGACGAGGGCAATACTTGCGGCAACACGGCTCGCGGAATGCGCAGCAAGTTGAGCATGCCCTCATCCCAGTCGCCGTCGAGGTTGAGTAGCAGCGTGCGACTCGCGTTGGTGACATCGGTGATGTGGTGTCTGCCGCCCGAGAGCTTCCAGGCGAGCCAGCTGTCGATCGTGCCGAAGCACAGCTCGCCACGCTCTGCCCGAGCACGGGCTTCTGGCACATGATCCAACAGCCACGCTAGCTTGGTACCAGAGAAATAAGGATCGAGCAGCAAGCCGGTCCGCCGCGTGACCTCTGCCTCATGTCCTGAGGCGCGTAGCGCGGCGCAAGTCTCTGCGGTGCGGCGATCCTGCCACACGATCGCCGGTGCGACGGGTAGACCGCTTGTGCGATCCCAAAGAATGGTTGTCTCGCGCTGATTGGTGATGCCGACTGCCGCGATATCGCCGGCCTTTACTGCGGCCTTTTTCAGGACCTCTTCGATGGTGGCGCGCTGGGTATCCCAGATCTCGAGTGCGTCGTGCTCCACCCATCCCGCTTGCGGAAAATGTTGAGTGAACTCGCGCTGCGCGGTCGCGAAGATATTCCCGGCGTGGTCAAAAAGAATGGAGCGAGAACTCGTCGTGCCTTGATCAAGGGCGAGTATCCAGCGGCTCATGAATAACTCCCGTTCATGACTTGTATTGATGCCAGCGGCTGGCGGGATGCTAACGCATCTGCACGATCGAAGATTTCTTGTTGCAGCCAGCCAGCGACCTTGCGAGGATCGAATGGCCATGGAAACCGACCGCCAGCCCTACCGACCCCTCTATACACAGATCCAGGAAGCGCTGGTCCGGCGGATCGTCGAGGGCGAGTGGCGCCCCGGTGAGCTTCTGCCGAGCGAGCAGGCTCTCGCACTGCAGATGGGCGTCAGTCAGGGCACCATACGCAAGGCAATGGATGCGCTCGAAACCGAAAAAATCATCGATCGCAGGCAGGGCAAAGGCACTTTCGTCGCCGAGCTCACGCAAGAAAAATCCGTTTATCGGTTTTTCCGATTATTGCGACCCGACGGTCGGCGAATCGTGCCAACCAGTGGCAACGAGACCGTTCGCCTGCAGCCCATGGGGGCGCGAGCGGCGTTGGCTTTGGGCCTGGCAGAAGGGACGCCAGCCTTTGAGGTGCTGCGTACCCGTCTCGTTGACGACCAGCCGGTGGCGTTCGAGCGGACCATCGTTCCAGAGAAAGTTTTCCCGGTGCTCGATCGGCACTCGCCACTCCCCAACGCCTTGTTCACGCTTTACCAGCGTGAGTACGGTATCAATGTCGTTTCGACTGACGAACGATTGCGCGCTGATCTTTGCGATGAGCAGGATGCTGCTTACCTTGGTTTGACACAGGGCGCACCGCTGCTCGAGATCGAGCGTGTTGCTGTCACCGTTACCGGTGAGCGCGTGGAGTGGCGGCTCAGCCGCTGCAACACCAGCTTGTGCATGTATGGCATTACCCTGACCTGAGACCATCCATTCCAGCGAGAAGCTGGAAGATGGAAGCCCCGTTTCTCGCGAACTTGCGCTGATTTGGTGGGGTGACCTTGGACCTGAATATTGAGACTCTTCCAAAGATAACTTTAGAGCAAACGAGTCGCCTTGAACGAGCTACCGCAAGATCCCGCTGACTGGTCGGTGTTGCAGCAGCTGCTGGTACAGGCGATGTCCCTGCCGCCTCACGAGCGCAACGCCTGGATCGAGTCACTCCCCGCCACGCAGCATGCATTACGCGAGCCTTTGCGTCGTTTGCTTGAGGTACAAGCGGGCATAGAGACACGTCATTTCGTCGACGGCGTGCTCACGACTCCGGAGGGGCTGACTCCCCCCGCGACGGTCCTGATCGGTGACCTCGTAGGTCCGTACAGATTGCTGCAACAGGTTGGCGACGGCGGCATGGGCTCGGTATGGCTAGCAGAGCGCACCGACGGCACCATCAAGCGCAAGATCGCTCTCAAACTTCCGCGCATGGTCTGGGCACGCGATCTCGCGAATCGCATGGCGCGCGAGCGCGACATTCTTGGCTCGCTCGAGCACCCGAACATCGCAAGACTTTATGACGCTGGCGTAGATCAACTCGGACGTCCGTTTCTTGCACTCGAATATGTTGAAGGTCAACGCCTCGATCACTACTGCGATGCGCAGCGGCTCACCGTCACCGGCCGCATAAGACTCTTTCTGCAGGTGCTCGATGCCGTTCAGTACGCGCACACCAATCTCGTGCTGCACCGCGATCTCAAGCCCGGAAATGTTCTCGTCAATCAACGCGCTGAAATCCGTCTGCTCGACTTCGGCATTGCCAAGCTGATCGGTGACGACACCGCATCGTCTCCCGCCGACGCGCTTTCGCGATCCCTGTCGCGGGCGATGACACCGCGCTACGCGAGCCCCGAGCAAGTGCAGCAACTAAGATTGACGCTGGCCTCCGACGTCTACTCGCTGGGGGTGATGCTGTACGAGTTGCTGGTGGGCTGCACTCCGCTGATCACCCATAACGGTTCGCGCGCTGAGCTCGAGATCGCGATCACCGAAGGCCAACTACGCACGCCGAGTCGCGCCAAGGTCGATGCGAGCACTGCAGATCTGCGTCAAACCACACCGGGGCGTTTGCTGCGCACGTTACGCGGCGAACTAGACGCCGTCCTTCTCAAAGCTCTGGCACGCAATGTCGCTGATCGTTACCCCTCTGCTGAAGCACTGCGCGCCGATCTTGTGCGCTGGCTCGAGGGACATCCGGTACGTGCAAAGCCGCCATCACGCCTGCTCGCGATTCGAAAGTTCGTGGCGCGAAACGCCTGGACTGTAGGCATCGGAACCACTGCCGTCACCGCAGTGACCGTCGCCGCCATCATTGCCGTGGTGCAGGCTCGCGAAGCGCGACTCGAATCGCGTCGCGCAACAGCTACTCGCGACTTCCTCATCGGCCTGTTCGAAAACGCCAATCCCGAGCTGCATGGGGGGCGGGACATAACCGCGCGAGACTTACTTGAGGACGGGGAATCTGCGATAGCGAAATCGCTCTCAAGTGAAATTGAAACCTCGGCAGAGATACTGTTGGCGATGACCAACGCATGGGGGCAACTTGGCGACTACAAGAAGATGGAGGCGCTTGCAGCCAAGCGGTCAAGCGTTCTTCGAAAGACCGAAAAGCTCTCGTTGATCGCTGCTGCGTTGTTAGACGAAGCCCAGCTAGCAGCAACCTTCTCAAATATCAAAAAACTTGATCTGCTTCTCGAGGAATTAGACAGCCTAAATAAAAAGAATGCGATCGATGAAGAGCGTCAATCCGTATACGCTTGGTTAATAGGCTGGCGCCTTCTTACAAAAGGTAGGCCTAATGACGCCATTACTTATTTTGAGAAGTCGGTGGAAGCAGCGCGATCGCTTGATGATCCAGTAAAAATTATTGATGCTAGATATGGGCTAGTGTTGAGTCACCTCAGGAGCGGGAGACGGACAGCTGCGATAGAGAACTATCACCTCGGTCTTCAGGCCACTCGAAATAAAAATGTTTCGGCAGGCGAGCGAATTCGTCGCTCCTTCGAGCTTCTTGCAGTTCTTTATGATGCTGGTGAATACAAAGAGGGATGGGATGACATGGAAGCCCTACTTCGAGAGTCGGAGCTTGTATTTGGACGGAACTCACGATCTCAATATCCCCTTTACCTCTATTGGGTGAACTGGGCTCTGAAAGTTGGCAGGACGGACGTCGCTGAAAGATTTTTCTTGCAGGCCACGCGCTCAAAGGAATTTGAAGCCGCTATCCAGGACAAGCCTTCGGGACTGGATTGGGCTTTCACTGATATTCGGCTTTTGCTAACAGCTGGTTACTATCGAGAGGCAGCCTCAAGGGTCGAAAGGATCGACATCCCGGATCTCGATATCGATAGCCAACTACATCGTGGCGTTTTGAAAGCCGAGATTTCGTTAGGGCAGAACGAGTTTTTACGAGTCCTTGATATCTTTAAAAAACCTGAGTGGCTCGTGATTGAGAGTCAAAATTGGTCGGGCAGACGAGACTGGCAGGTGTACAAAAGATACTACCGTGGAGTTGCAACTTATCGTCTAGAGCAAATTGCGGAAGCCGAGATATTGATGACCGATGCGATACGCAAGGCGCGGCTGAATTTCGGTACTGATCATCCGAAGACCGCACTAATTGATTTCCACCATCTGGTGCTGCGATTAAACTCGAAGAGTTCTTATCGTTTGGCCGAATCGGAAACCCGGAGCTTGACTGATTCCGTGGACGTCCTATCCAGAGCGTATCCCGCCGATTCCAAGTTGGTCATCGCTGTTCGGGAGCTGCTAAACGCTATTAAATCGGGCGACGAGTCCCGAGTTCGGACGGCACGGGGTTTCTTGTCTGACGAGGGTGTGTTTCTCTAAAAATATAGAGAAATTAGAGTATTAAGTTAACCGAATTTCGATGATCGTGTTCCTGACATTTCCCGTCGTTAGCATATTGGAGAACGTCATGAAAACGATAGCACGAAGGAAGAAGAGCGGAGTTTCCGCTGTGTTCACGGCAGTAAGTCTTTTGTCTCTCCTCAGTTTTAGTCCGGCTGCATCCGCGATGGTATTTTTCGATATTGACGGTAACTACATTACAATTTTTGGTTATACATTTTGCTTCTCCGATTGCGACTACAAGAGCGGGGCAGTTGAATTTCCGCGGAAGGCCGCTGTTCCGAACCCTTTACCGAAATAAAATCCCGCTACATAAGATATCCTCCACCCGCCTATAGGCGGGTGGAGGATATCTTATGTAGCGGGATTTTATTTCGGTA
>JBJTAV010000123.1:0-6631 GCA_046091005.1 Gammaproteobacteria bacterium
GTGCAGACATGATGTCGCGCAAGTGACTTGGCGGCGGCAAAGAAAGGTTAGGACAACGCCGATCCTGCCCTGCGCCTCCCTTCAACAAACTCTTAGAGCGTCAAAACCGAATTCTGACTCTCGCGTATCTTTCTTTGATCGTTGACTACGCTCGATGTGCGAAAGTGTTTTTGCTCAATAAAAGACCTGTCAAAAACCCGATATTTACTTGCACATTCTCTTGCACACTGCTTAGTGACACGCGTAAGTCATTGATGGCCAACAGGGATTGCTGAGTCCAGTCTTCTCATAATCCCTTGGTCCTTGGTTCGAATCCAAGCGGGCCCAGTCTTACGAATCAATGACTTAGATTTCTATTGATTTGCTTTTTTACTTCAGTGGAAAAAGCAATCCTTTGAGGTAAGTTCGAAGCCTCGATCAATCAACCACTTACGATCGCAAGTCGCTTACACACCTGCTTGCACACTCGGGCCTGAAAAGATGGTCTTTGACTTGGGGTCAGGCCGATGATTCGTCAGTCCGAAATTCCCGACGAAACAGACCTGCAGCATCCGTTTTTGGAAAGAACTCTGTATCCGATCATAACCTGATGGCAGCCTAGCTCTACCAGGCTTAAACAACAAAGATTAGTTTCAGGCCAAGTGCTATGGCGGCGGCGATTGACGACGCTCCTATCAGAGGAGCCAATCTCCCTACGAGTGGAGACACCATCTGAGCGAAACGCCGATGTTGGCGCCACGGTCTGCCCTCCGTCAATCCAGCGCCGTATCGAAAGATCTCACTGTTGTCGTACACCGAGGGTTCAAGGCGGATTCGCTGTTCGTGCAAGGGCTGGGCGATACCGAGATCCAGATGCGTTCGTGGCCGCTCTTAAAGCAGGCCGTACAGACCTGCACCACCTGTCAGCGGCCTGTTTTCCTTGAGGTCGCCGGCGGCCACGACGCCCTCTTCTCGAGTTCCACGGCGCGCGAGGCGTTCAATCAATTCATTGACCAACGACGTACTACGGCAAGTGCCATATCAAAATGAAACTGCAAGATCCAGCCGCATGCAGGAAGTCATGAAGATCCTCGTCGCTACGCAGGCGAGAATTTCTTGAGACGCCGAAACGCGTCGAAGCTCACGATGATGGAAAAAAGCAGCAATACGAAAACCGAGGATGCATGCCGCTGAAAGAACTCCGCTCTCGCCACCTCGCGGAACTCGGGTCGCGGTAGTTGGCTGAACTCGTCGGCCGTCAACCGACGTCCGGCTACCACGGCCGACTCAACCGCTCGAAGCCAATCGGCACGCAAATCCCGCGCCTGCCGCTCGAAATCCGCGAAGCGCACTACGCTGTTACCGGTACTCCATAACAGTGATTCGCTGGCAAGATCTCTCGGCGAAACCCACCGCAACGCCTGGCGTGTCCTTTCCTGCGCGTTCTCAGCCGCTGCGAAACGCGCGACGATTGGTTCGATGACGCGTTCGACTTCGCGTTGTACGAGAAAAAAAGTCTTGATAAAGGGTGACACTGCATCGCTGCGAGTCGCTTCCAGTTCCGGATGATCGAGTAGATAGTTTTGCAGTAACTCTCTACCTCCGCGATTGGCGGCGTTTTCTGCTTCGCGAGTTGCCACGATGTACTCGAGTCTTGAGGGCATCGGACTGATTTCTCTGGCAATGAACGTATTGATTGCAGGGGCAATGAGGACGATTACTGCCCAAACGATCACCATCATCAAGGCGTTGGTTTCAGAGCTCCGGCCGAAAGAGATAATCCAGAGGGCAACTGCACCCCAAAAAACCGAATAGAAAAGAATGATTGCAATAAACCACGCGAGATGGTCCACAGAGGCGGTTAGATCAGCTTGTCCGAGTAGTAATCCACTCGCGAGCCCAAGCAGTGTCGCCAATACGAGCACACTACCGCGGAGTATGACTCGCAGCGTCGCGAGGCGGCGTGCCGACACCGGCTGCGAAAGGACGATTTGGAGCACGCGAGACTCATGGTCTGCCGAGAGCGCGACGCATCCAAACCCCGCTATAAGTAGTGGCAAAAGATAAATCACGACGAATGCCAGATCAAAACGTCCCCACCCGAGAAGCACCGGGTTGTCCACCTCCTGAAAGCGGAACATCTCGTGCATGCGCGTGGTAGCGCTAATCGAGGCATAGGTAGGGCGCAGTTCCGCATCGCCTATCGCGAGTCCGGAGATGGCCGTCGGCGGTAGAGCAAACTCTGTCCCAACAACATGAGGCAGTCCCGCGGCGGCAGCGTCCGAAATGGCGAGTTCACCACTCTCGATGGCTCCTAGTTGCGTAGCCTCTCGCTGTATAGCCGCCGCTACTCGCATCACGCCTTCCGCGTGCGCAACCCCTCGAACCCCTTGCCACTGCATGCCGCCAAACGTCGCGTAGAGTGCGAGCAGAAGCGCGAACAGACTGCCGATGACAAAAAGTCGGTCGTGTCGCAGGAGCGCGAGTTCTGCCTTGAGAAGGCCGGTCCTCAAGCGGCGATCCTTGTTCGTCTTGCGATCAACCACGCTGCGAGCATCGGAATCAGCGCCCAAAGAATCAGCAAGATGAAATCGACAGCGTGCCGGGATATCACCGCAGTCACCAGCGGCGGCTCATAGACGAAGCGTGGCATCTGCTGCCAAGTATCGGCGGGAGCGACGTAGAAACCACGACCCGCGCCATCTCGCGCCTGGGCACCATTGAGTGACGCAACGAGAATTCTTCGATGAGCCTCCGCCGCCTGCCCGAAGTGCCATAGCGCGAACGGATCAGTGCCAGCGAGTGCCATCGAGATCTCGCGCAGACTGATGGTCGGCGACAACACTCCGAAAATACTGCGCGATATTCGCTGATTTTCCTGCGCAGCCCACAGCTTTCCGTAGGCGTGATCGAAGGCAGGCGCATCGGCCTCTTCGAGCCGCTGGAGATAGACGGCGGTAAAATTCACTGGCAAGTCCTCGATGCGCCCGACTCCATGGCGGGCTAGGAGCTCTGCCGCGACGGACTCCCGCAGACGGGCAGCACGTTCTTCCGGGATCTCGCTGACGACATCGGCACCTTCGCCCCGCTTTATCGCGGCCCAGAAATCCGACGCAGCAGGCAACGGGTGTCGCGCGGCAGCACTATCTGTTGCAAGTCTTGGAATCAACACCACAACACTCACCCAAAAAATGAGTAGTGCAAACAAAGCAGTGCGCGCGGAGCGACTGAGCATTGAAATGCAGAGCACGACACCCGAAAAACCCACGATATAGAGCAGATAGCCTAGGCTCATCCAGGCAAGACGCGCCCCTGCATCGTGCGTGTCGATCGCCGTGGGTGTAAGCGCGTAAAGCGCGATGACGATAGCGACGACAGGAATCAGCAGCATGAAAATGGCTGCACTCATCGCCAATCCCTTGCCCAGAGCGAGAGTCTGGAGCCGTAGCCCTTGAGCAACCAACAGCGCCAACGTGCCGCGGTCACGTTCGCCTGCGACGGCAGCAAATCCCATGATGACTAAAAGCAGCGGCACCACGTACTGGAGTACCCAAGAAACCGACAACGTGACAGCCTGGCCATGACTGGCGCCGTCTTCCGCTGGACGGAACTCGGCGAGATTTCGCCGATGAGCCTCCAGCCAAACCATCTTTCCCATCCAGGCATCGACGCCGGGATCAATTGCCGCCGGCAGAAGAGTGGGACGAAAAGCGTATTGACCAAAATGCGCTGCCGCGTGCGGATTTTTCGCACCTTGATTGAGGAAATTTTCGGTCTCCTGTTCGATTGCAGCACTGCGTGCGTCGACCACGGCAATCGTCGACTGCCAGCCGAGGAGCGCCACTGACAGCAGCAGCAATATGCAGCCGCCCGCCAGCCAACGTAATCGGCCATCTCGCCACCAGTCCGTGAACTCGCGACGAATGATGGTGAGGATCACGCCCACGCTCTCATGTGCTCGAGATAAATGGATTCGAGGCGAGAAGGATCTACTGCCTCGGCACGCAAGTACTCGACCAAACGACCTCGCGCCATGATCCCGATGTGAGAGGCGATCTCGCGAGCACGAAAGAGATCATGGGTCGTCATGAGCACGGCGACTCCGTCTCGGGCGACGTCGCGCAGGAGGCAGGAAAATTCATTGGCTGCTTGGGGATCCAAGCCGGACAAAGGCTCGTCCAGCAAAAGGACCTTTGCACGACGCGTTAGCGCGATGGCAAGCCCGAGTTTTTGCCGCATCCCCTTGGAGTAGGAAGTGAGTCGGCGTTGCATAACCTCCGCACCAAGGCCAACCCGTACGGCTCCCGCGATCAATTCATCCGATGGGATCCGTAATCCTGCGAGATCCGCGAAATACCGCAGGTTCTCGATCCCCGTCAGCGACGGATAAAGATTGACGACCTCAGGAATGTACGCAAGCAAAGATTTTGTTTTTAGGGGATGCTCGACAACATCATGCCCGCAAACAAGCGCTCTGCCGCTGGTGCGCGGCACGAAATCGAGAAAGAGATTGATCGTGGTGGTTTTGCCGGCGCCGTTGGCACCAAGTAAACAACAAATCTCCCCCGGCTCTACGGTCAGGTTCAAGCGCTCGAGCGCGACGACGTCGCCATAACGTTTATGTAGATCGACGGCTTGCAGCATGGTGTCTCTCGGACTAGTCGTTATAGTGTAACGCAGCTTGCGATAGGCTTGACAAGGTGGGGGTTCGGTCGTTCCGTAAAAGAAACCGTTAGAGCGCTCAGGCGGTTACAAGGAGAGAATCAATGATTGCCGGACTATATGCTGGACTTTGCGGCCTGCTACTGACCATTCTTTATGTTCGCGTCAGCCAGCGACGGCTCGCGACCAAGATTGGGATGGGCACAGGGAGTGACGCAATACTCGAGCAACGGATTCGCGCCCATGGAAACTTCATCGAGTCTGTTCCGATAGCCTTGATTCTGCTCTACCTCTTTGAGCAAGCCGGTGTCGATTCAATTTATGTGCACGCATTCGGCGTGGCCCTCGTCCTTGCACGCGTGGCGCACGCGCAAGGTATTTCCACGACATCGGGGCGCTCGACGGGGCGGTTTTACGGCTCGATCGGCACGCTGCTGGTTATTGCGGGCCTATCGGTCTGGATCGTAGCGACTTCACTGATGGCTGCTTGAGTCGAGGCTGAATAAACAATTCTTTCCCATTCTTCACATACGAACAATGGAATTGCTCGCCGGAACGTCATCCAATGTAGTCGATGAGAGATGTATTCTCCCGATAGCTTGAGGATGACTTAAATGCGATGGCGACTCGTAGCCCTGTTTCCACCGTTGTTGTCAGTGCTCGTGGCCTGCGAACACCCTCATTGTCGTTTAAACGACAAATGCCAAGTACGGATACATCAAAGAGCTGCGTCAAAACCGAACTCTTACTCTCGCGTATCTTTCTTTTATCTTTGACTAAGCTCTTTGTGCGGAAGTGTTTTTGCAGAAGAAATCACCTGTCAAAACCACGGCAGTTACTTACACATTACTCTTACACACTGCTTAGTGACACGTGTAAGTCATTGATGGCCAATAGGGATTGCTGAGTCCAGTCTTCTCATAATCCCTTGGTCCGCAGGTGTGGATCCAAGCGGGCCCAGTCTTTCACCGAAGACAGAAACGCAGCGTATCCGAGATCATCGCCGCGCAGGCGTAAACGTCAAACCGCGTTTCTGACGCCCCCGCGCGGGTTCCCAGAAGTTTAAGCCGACTCTCAGGGCTTATGGGGTAGCTCGGCCGGAGAGCTCAGTGATAACTTGACGCTTATCGTTAAGCGTTATAGACTGCCAATGTGATAAGGAGTTTCCGCTGCCCTGATACCCGGCGATTCTTCGAGACCGGCAAGTCACGTCGGTTCGGCGCTATCGCGAACGTAGCGGCACGGAAGCTCGCCATCCTGGATGCTGCACACACCATCGACTTCCTGCGCTCGCCACCTGGCAACCGGCTGGAGGTTTTGCGCGGAGATCGCAAGGGGCAATACAGCATCCGCATCAATGATCAATACAGAGTTTGTTTCGGATGGACCGATCAGGGTCCGATAGATGTGGAAATCGTCGATTACCACTGAGGTGAGATAGTTGTCCAAAAATGGCATGCGACCTGTGCATCCTGGCGAAGTGATTCGCCAGGAGTTCATGGCACCACTGGGGCTGAGCGCCAACGCACTAGCCAAGGCGCTCAATGTTCCGACACCGCGGATCAATGATGTGGTGCGCAGTCGACGGGGGTGTCTGCGGATACTGCCATGCGTCTTGCTCGTTACTTTGGTGGCGACGCTCGGTCTTGGCTAAATCTGCAAGCCGCATACGATTTACGTGTTGCAGAACTCGCGATCGGTAAGCGAATCGAGCGCGAGATATCGCCCGCAGCGGCGTGATCAAAACATCGATAGAGGAGCGAGCATTCGCTCGCCTGTCAAAAACCCGATGTTTACTTACACATTCTCTTACACACTGCTTAGTGACACGTGTAAGTCTTTGATGGTCAACAGGGATCGCTGAGTCCAGTCTTCTCATAATCCCTTGGTCCGCAGGTGTAAATCCAAGCGGCCCCAGTCTTACAAATCCGTCCGTTCTGCTCCTAGCCCTCGGATCAACTCAATAACCGACAAAAAGGCTGCCTAAACT
>JBJTAV010000124.1:0-6147 GCA_046091005.1 Gammaproteobacteria bacterium
CGGCGCAGCTCGGTGAGCACACCGGCTTTCTCGCAGGCGCGCTTGAAGCGACGCAGGGCAGCGTCGAAATACTCATTTTCACGAACACGAACGCTCGGCATCGAAACCTCAACCCCTTGATTAGTAAGGAATTCCTATCGCACCCTGCGGTAACAGGGGCGGGGATTCTAATGAGCCGCCGGGCAAAAGGCAAAATTCCGAGTCATCCATGCGTATTTTGGCGATCGAATCTTCCTGCGACGAGTCGGCGGCTGCGGTTTACGAAACCGGTCGCGGATTGCTCGCGCACGAGGTGTTCTCGCAAATCGATTTGCACCAAATCTATGGCGGTGTCGTGCCCGAACTCGCATCGCGCGATCACGTGCAACGCTTGCTGCCGATCGTCGAGCGCGTGCTGGCGAGTGCGGCTGGCGACAATTCCTCGGCAAAAATAGAGGGCATTGCCTACACCGCAGGGCCTGGTCTCATCGGGGCGTTGCTCACCGGCGCTGCGCTCGCACGATCGCTCGCACACGCTTGGGGCGTGCCGGCCATCGGCGTGCATCATCTTGAGGGCCACCTGCTTGCGCCTCTGCTCGAACCCGAACCGCCGCCGTATCCGCATGTGGCGCTCCTGGTGTCGGGTGGACACACCATGCTCATCGAATGCGCGGGCATCGGTCGCTACAGGCTGCTCGGTGAAACGCGGGACGATGCGGCGGGCGAGGCCTTCGACAAGAGCGCGAAATTGCTGGGATTACCTTATCCGGGTGGTCCGCACCTCGCGCGCTTGGCCGAGCGCGGTCGCGCGAATCGCCATGAATTTCCGCGTCCCATGCTTGATCGACCCGGACTCGAGTTCAGTTTCTCGGGTTTGAAGACCGCCGTGTTGCACGCGGTGCGCGCGCTGCCTGCGGAGGCGATTGATCAGCAGCGCGCGGATATCGCGCATGCGCTGCAAGAAGCGGTGGTCGACACACTGGTGGCCAAAAGTCTGCGCGCCATGTCGGCAACGGGTCTCGATGCGCTCGTCGTCTCGGGTGGCGTGAGTGCCAACCGTCGACTGCGTGAGAGGCTCGATGCGGCGGCGGCTCGCGTCGGCGTGCGCGTGTACTATCCGCGCCTCGAGTTTTGTACCGATAACGCGGCCATGATCGCGGTGGCGGGCGAAGCACGACTGAGCGCCGGCGAGCGGGACGAGGTGGGTATTCGCGCGCGAGCGCAGTGGCCACTCGATACGCTGCGACCGCCGGGCCAGCAGCGCGAGGCGGGTTACCGAGAGCAGGTCAAGCAGGAGTTTTGAGCAGATGACGAGCAAAAGAGGCGACACGATCTTCCTTCGCGGCTTGGAGGTCGAGTGCATCATCGGTTTCATCGATTGGGAGCGTCGCATCAAGCAGCGCGTACAGATCGATCTTGAGCTGCCGGTCGACTGCGCGCGCGCGGCGGTCAATGACGATGTCGTCGATACGCTCGATTACAAGAGCGTCGCCAAGCGCGTCATCGGCTTCGTCGAGTCGTCCGAGTTCATGCTGGTCGAGACGATGGCGCACCGCATGGCCATGATGATTCTCAAAGAATTCGGCATCGAGTGGGTACGACTCTCGGTAAACAAGCCAGGTGCGATCCGCGGCTCACGCGATGTGGGCGTTGCCATCGAGCGCACCCGCGCCGATCTTGCCGCTGCCTCGTGAGCGAACCGTCGATCAATCCGCAGGCCATTGCTCGGCAGGCCGTCGTCTCGCCATGACTCGGGTATTCGTGGCTGCGGGCAGTAACGTGGATGCCGTGCGCAACCTGCGTCTGGCGGCGCACGAGATGTTGCGGTGTTTCGGCAAAGTCGATTTTTCGCCGGCTTATCGCAATGCTGCGGTCGGTTTCGAGGGCGAGGATTTCATCAACTACGTTGCGGGTTTCGATACCCCGCGCGGTGTCGATGAGGTCATCAATGAATTACAGCGCATCGAGGGCCTCTGCGGTCGTGCGCGCGATGCCCCGAAGTGGGCGCCGCGCAGCATGGATCTCGATATCCTGTTGTACGGAGATCTCGTCATCGATCGACCGGGACTCGTGCTGCCGCGGCCAGATCTTTTGCGCAGGCCGTACATGTTGGGGCCGCTCGCCGACCTGGCGGGCGAGCTCGTGCATCCGACGGCAGGCGAATCCATCGCGGCGCTATGGGCGCGATTCGATCACGCAGCGCATGCCATGACGCGGGTCGATCTTGCGCTTGCCGACAGCGGGTCTGCGGAGGCGCGGTGAAGCGCTGCTGCGCTTCGCGATTACCAGGCGACGCTGCGGCCGCCGTCGACCGGCATGATCTGGCCAGTGATGTACGGCGCGTCGGCAGCAAAGAAAAGCGCAGTGCGTGCGATATCGAGCGCCGAGCCAGTGCGCTTGAGCAAGGTCCGGCCCACGATTTTTTGTTGCAGTGCGGCATCGGCAACGCCATCGTGGGGCCACATCACGGGACCCGGCGCGATGGCGTTGACGCGCACCTGCGGACCCAGCTCGCGAGCGAGCGAGCGGGTAAGCATGATGAGCCCCGCTTTTGCGACACCGTAGACGGGGTAGCGACGCAGCGGCCGCATGCCGTGGATATCGACGATGTTCAAAATAAGGCCTTTCGACAGACGCAGCGCAGGCGCTGCGGCCTGCGACAGAAAGAGTGGCGCCTTGAGGTTCGAACCCAAAAGATCATCCCAATGATTTTCGGTGATCTCGCCGACCGGGGTCGGATAGAACGTCGAGGCATTGTTGACGAGGATATCGAGTCGCGAAAAACGCTGCAGCGCAAAGCTCACGAGTTCGCCGAGTCTCGCCGTCTCGAGCAGATTGGCGCGGACGCTGGCCGCGCTGCCCGCGCGTTTCTGCTCAAGGCTCTGTACCAGCGCGTCGGCTTCATGAGCAGAATTTTGATAGTGCACGATGATGTCGGCACCGGCGCCATGCAGCACACGAGCGATTTCGGCGCCGACACGACGAGCGCCGCCCGTGATCAGCGCGACCTTGCCGGCAAGCGGCTGGTCAGGTCTGACGGGGGGCTGCAGGGAAATATCAAGACTCATCACGAGCGCATTATGACCGAGACTCGCGGCATGACCCAGAATCCTGCGAGTACCGAGCCACGATGGGCGTGACGGCAGTGCCATCATCTTTTTTGCCATCGCCCGGTGCCGACGCCCTTGCGCATTCCCGAAGGCTTGCCGAGCACATCGCCGGGCGTGTGGCGGCGGCAGGCGGCTGGTTGTCGTTTGGCGAATACATGCAGCTTGCGCTGTATGCGCCCGGCCTCGGCTATTACAGCGCCGGGGCCAGCAAATTCGGCGCAGCCGGCGATTTTGTGACGGCACCGATGATTTCGCCGCTGTTCGCGCGTTGCTGTGCGCGGCGGTTTGTCGACTGGCTTGACCTCCAAAATACGCGAGAGGTGCTCGAGTTCGGTCCGGGCACGGGCCATTTTGCGGCCGAAGCGCTTGGGGTGCTCTCGACCTGCGACTCGCCGCCGCAGCGCTACCGCCTGCTCGAGGTCAGCGCTGACCTGCGTGAGCGACAGCAGCAACTTTTGGCGAACGCAGCGGATAGCAAGGTCAAAGTCGACTGGCTCGATTCACTGCCCAATGATTTCGCGGGGGTGGTGTTCGCCAATGAAGTCCTCGATGCCTTGCCATGTGAGCGCTTCGTGGTGCGCGGCGGTGAACTTTGGCGACTGGGCGTTGGGTTCGCTCCGGGTGGGCTCTCGGGCGCGCGTTTCGAGTGGCGCATGCGCCCCGCAGATGGCGCCTGTGCCGACGACGATGACTTTCGCATCGCAGCAGCGCAGCTATTCAAAGAAAAAGACGTCAATGAAAAAGCCACCGTCGGCGACCGCTTGCCCGAGGGCTATTGCGGCGAGTGGCATCCGTCGCTGGCGGCTTGGTTTTCGTCGCTCGCAGCGGCCATGACGAGGGGCGCTGTCCTGATCGCGGATTACGGTATGCCGCGTGGGCAACTGCGGCATCCGCAGCGCATGACTGGCAGCTTGCGCTGTCACTACCGGCATCAGGCGCACGGTGATCCCTTCATCTATCCGGGGCTCTGCGACATCACGGCCTGGGTCGACTTTACGGCGGTCGCTGAGGCGGCGACGCAGGCAGGCTTCGAAGTTTCCGGTTTCACCACGCAGGCCGGATTTCTTTTGGGCGCCGGGATCGATCACGAGCTGACAGCAGCCACGGCGGGACTCGACCCCGCAGACCCGCGGCACATCGCGCTTGCGCGTGGCGCACGTACTTTGCTGTTACCCGGCGAAATGGGTGAGGCCGTGAAATTCATGCTGCTGACGCGCAATGCAGCGGCGTCAGATGTGGTGACTGACCCGGCCTTCAGCCTGCAGGATCTGCGCTCGTCTCTTTGGGCACCGCAACTTTGAGTGCCGCGAGCCGCTTGCTGCGCAGCCGTTCGCCGATGGCAGCTCCGGCGAGTCCCGCGCGTTCATCGGCACTGAGTGTGACGGCGCGCGCTGCGGCAAAAGCCTGCTCCACTCGGGCACGCTGCGGATAGGGGGAATCGGCGAGCCCGAGTCGACCACGGGCGTCGCACTCGCAGGCCTCCAGAAATTCTTTGAAGCGCTCGGGCCTTCGAAAAGCATCGGCATGTTCGAGCAGCTCGAGCAGCGTCGAGGTGCGCAGCTCTAGACCGCGATGCACGTGGGTGTGAAAGCGGCTGGCGAGCAAGCCGAGTTCACGGTGCTCTTGAGGAACTCGCAGGCGTGCGCACAGCGCTTCGATGGCGGGCAACCCGAGCGTTTCGTGCGCGTGATGCCGCGGCCATTCCGCACGCGGAGTCAGGGCCTTGCCGAGGTCATGGACCAACACGGCGAAGCGCACGGTTTGCGGAGCGTCGCGGGTCGCTGCCATTTGCAGCGCGAGCATGACGTGTTCGCCGGTGTCGACTTCAGGGTGCCACTCGGGCCGTTGCGGCACACCGAACAGCGCGTCGACTTCGGGGAGCACGACGCGCAGGGCGCCGCATGCGCGCAGTGCATCGATAGCCGAACGCGGCGAGGGTTCATCGAGCGCACGCGCCAGTTCGCGCCAGACGCGCTCGGGCACGAGCGCATCGGCTTCGCCGGCCTCGACCATGCGGCGCATCAAGGCGAGCGTGTCGGCGGCGATCGTGAAGCCGAGCGGCGCGAATCGCGCAACAAAGCGCGCCACACGCAGGATGCGCACCGGATCTTCGGCGAATGCCGGCGAGACGTGGCGCAGCACGCGACGCTCCAGATCGGCACGTCCACCAAAGGGATCAAAGATATTGCCAGCGGCATCTTGCGCCATGGCGTTGATGGTCAGGTCGCGTCGCGCGAGATCCTGTTCGAGGGTGACCTCGGGCGAAAACAGCGTGGTGAAACCGCGATAGCCCGGAGCGACCTTGCGCTCGAGGCGGGCGAGCGCGTACTCCTCACGAGTTTGCGGATGCAGAAAGACGGGAAAGTCCTTGCCGACCGGCAGAAAACCCCGCGCTTCAAGGTCGGCCGGCGTCGCGCCGACGACCACCCAGTCGCGTTCGGCGACCGGGCGACCGAGCAGCCCATCGCGCACTGCACCGCCGACCAGATAAGTGTCCACCCGCCGATGTTAACGCGAGCGGCGATTGAGGTAGGTGGGGGCGATGGTGGCGAGAGAGGTCGGGGTGATCCCCAGACGATCGAAACCGTTGTCGCGGCAGACGTTGTCGACCGTCAGGGAGCGGTAGTTATCGGTGGAAAAGGGCTTGCCGGGCACGAAATCCATGACGAAGGCCTGTGCGCGACCGATGGCATCGGGGAGCGGGATGATATGTGCGCCGGTGCCCGCGAGTGCGCCCGTGAGGCGTACGAGATCTGCCAAGGTCATGACCTTGGGGCCGCAAAGATCAAAGGACTCGCGGCTCGTGGTCCCGCCCCGCAAGGCCAGCAGGAACGCCGACACCACATCCTCGACCCATACCGGGGCGAAGCGCGCCTGGGCGCGGGCCAGCGGCAAGATGCCGCCACTGAGTGCAAGCAGTGCGGCGAAGCGGTTGAGCAAGGAGTCGCCGCGACCAAAGATTACCGAGGGGCGGAAGATCGTCCAGTCGAGCGAGCTGGGCGCGGCGCGCACGTGGCGCTCGGCGACACCTTTCGAGCGCAGGTAATGACTCGGGCCG
>JBJTAV010000125.1:0-3097 GCA_046091005.1 Gammaproteobacteria bacterium
AAAACGCACTGCGCGCGCCACAGGGTCTCGGACTGCAAAACCGCGGCATCGGGCTCTGGTCCTTTCCGACCGCCGATCTCGAGCTCGTCCGCGAGCGCGCCCTGCGTCACGGCGCGCCAGTGTTGCGCGAGACCGTGTTCATCGAGTCACCGGGGCTCGGCGCCGTCAGCTCTTTGATTCTCGCCACGCCCGATGGTTTTCCGATCGAGGTGTACCAGCCCCTATGATGCGCAGCGTCTTTTTACTGATACTCGCGGCGACGGCGCTCGGCGGCTGTACCACGGCCGATATCCTCGATTGCCGAGCCGCCAACGGGCTGACCCCGGACTGTCGCTTCGAAAACCCCGAGGACTTCGCCGTCAGTCCTGCGGGCACGGCGCTCATCATCAGTGAAATGGGGCGGGGCGGGCTCGAGTCCAGTCAGGGGCGACTGGTGGCCTATTACCCTGACGCCGCAGGCACCGGGCGTGGTGAGCCGCGAATTCTTTGGCCACGCAGCCCCGGAGGCGATCCTGCGGCTGCCGCGCTTGCGGCGACTGCTGCGCCGGCCGCCGGCCCCGCGCTCGGCGATCCGTCGTGCAAGGCATTGAGCGCAGACGACCGGCTGGTGCCCCACGGCATCGATCTCGAGCAGCTGGCTGATGGTCGGCATGCGCTCTATGTCGTGAATCACGGCCTGCGCGAGTCCATCGAAATCTTTGAAGTCATCGATGATGGGCGCACGGTAGCGCTGGAACCTCGGGGCTGCGTGCTCGCGCCACCTGACGCCACGACCAATGATGTCGTTGCGCTGCGCGATGGGGGCTTTCGGGTATCCGACAGTTTCCGGCGCAGCGAGAACGTCATTCTTTCGGGGCTGCGGATGCGCTATGGCTCGCACCGTCCCGGCTTTGCCTGGGAGTGGCGACCGGGTCGCGGTTACTCGCCCATTCCGGGCACCGAAGTGGCGTATGCCAATGGCATCGATAAGTCGAACGACGAGCGCTACGTCTATCTCAATGCCTATTTCGAAAACAAAATCATCAAGGTCGACACGCAAAGCGGCGCTCGTGTGGCCGAAGCGTCGATACCGGGTCCCGATAACGTCACCTGGTCCGATAACGGACGCTTGCTCGTGGCCTCGCATCAGGCGGGCACCTTCGATCTGCTGAAATGTTTGCGGATCGAGCGCGGTAATTGCGCTTTCCGCTTCAATATCATCGAGGTCGACCCCGAGACTCTGCAGACCCGCGTGCTGCTTGATCAAGAGGGACCGCCGATGGGCGCTGCGACCGTGGCACTGCCTTTTCGGGGCCGGCTCTATCTCGGCACTTTCGCGGGCGATCGGATTGCCTGGCGCTGACGGCTACGTCACCGAGCTGCCCTACACGCTCGGCTATTACCCCGAGCTCGACCCGCGCGCAATTCAACGACACTTGCCCGCGCTAGGGGTTGCTGCGCCAAAGATTGAGGTGGCCTGCGAGCTCGGTTTTGGTCAGGGGCTGAGTCTCGCCATCCACGCTGTCGCAGGTGACTGCGAGTGGTGGGGCAATGATCTGTTGCCTGAGCACCTTGCCACGGTGCGCGATCTGACGCGGGGGCTTGCAGCGCCGCTACAGGTGTTCGAACAGAGTTTCGCCGAATTTTGCACGCGTTCGGATCTGCCGCAGTTCGATTTCATAGGCATGCACGGTGTGTGGAGTTGGATTTCTCTGGAAAATCGCGCCTGCATCGCGAAATTCATTGAGCAGAAATTGGCGCCGCAAGGTGTGCTCTATGTGTCTTACAACATACGCGAGGCTTGGGCGGATATCCTCCCGCTGCGCGAGTTTTTGGTGAATCATGCGGCGCAGCGCGAGCTGGCGTCGCAGCCGCTTGAAGCGCGCATCGAGGCCGCCCTTATCGCTGCGCAGCGGGTGGTCGCGGAAGATCTACCACCCGCACGCGATCAGCCGCAGTTTGAACAGCATCTGCGACGCATTCGGTATCAGCGCAAGGCCTATCTCGCGCATGAATATTTCAATCGCGATTGGCAGGCGTTCGATCGAGTCGAGATCGAGCAGACTTTGGTACCGCTCGGTTTACGCTACGTGGGGCAGGCGGGCAGCTCTACTTCAAAACGCTTCAGCCGCGATCTCTGGGTTCGCGATCGCGTGCCTGCGCCGAGGTCGCATCAGATCTCGCCGCGCATCGCTCGCAACGAGACTACCGAGCGTAGCGCCGCAGATCGCTTGGCTGCGATCTACGAACTCAACAATCGTTTATTGAGGCGGGCGCTCACCGAGCCCTATCTGAGCACGTTGGCCTCACCGGTAACGGGTGCCGGCGTCGATTTTGACTGGCGTACCTTGCTTGCACTTGCCGCCTGGCGTGACGGCAGACACGAGATGAGCAGTATCGCGGATTGCATTGAGCAGCAGTTGCGGGAGATCGCGCATCCGCTGGTACAGCATGGGGTCGTGATTCGCGATCAGCAGGAGATGCGATCGATCCTCGAGCGAGAAGCCAAAGAATTCGTGGCAGGCGTGCTGCCGACGCTGCAGGAGCTCGGCATAGAACCCATGCTCGGTACAGGGCTCATTCTCGACACAGGGCGCGCCTAGGGCCGGCAGCGATCCACATCGGCTTGCGCCCGCGAACGTTCGTATTGGCCATTGAATCGGGTGCGGTGTGCTGTGACATGTGTGGGTCTCCCGAAAAATATCGCTGAATCCGCCTCAACTGCCGAGTTTTCGACAGCCGGGCAGAGGGGGTCGCGCTGCTAGCCTCGCGTGCACTTTCGTCCCCCCACAAAATACCGCGAGGAATTGTTCATGTCTGCACCCGAGATCACCCAGGGCCCCGCCATCTTCAGCGATCGCGACGTTCAAACCCAGGCCACCCTGATCCACCTGAGCGGCATCATCGCTTTCTTCATCGTGCCGCTCATCGTCTATCTCAGCCAGCAGGACAAGCGCAGCGAACTCGCCGAGCAGGCGAGGGAGGCCCTCAATTTCCAGATCACGCTCGCCATCATGTGGGCGACCTCGTTGGCGACGACGCTGCTGCTCATCGGCCTGCTGTTCATGCCGTTTTTGTTGTTGCTCGGCCTGATCTTTCCGGTGCTGGCCGCGGTGAG
>JBJTAV010000126.1:0-9429 GCA_046091005.1 Gammaproteobacteria bacterium
AGCGCTTCGATGAGGCAGCCATGTGCCGAGGCCGTACGACCACGCAGCAGTTCGAATACGTCGGGATTACGCTTCTGCGGCATGATCGATGAGCCGGTGGTGAATTCGTCAGGCAGCTCGAGAAAGGCAAATTCCTGCGTGTAGAAAAGACAGACGTCGGCGGCAAAGCGACCGAGGTCCTGCATCAGCAGGGTGATTTCGAACAACAGTTGCGCTTCAGCTTTACCACGCGACAGCTGCACCGCGGTGACGGGTTCATGTACGACATCGAAGTCGAGTGCGGCACGTGTGGCTTCGCGATCGAGCGGCAAACCCGGCGTGCCATAGCCTGCAGCCGAGCCCAGTGGATTTTTGCCGAGGCGACGCTGCACGCCGCGCAGACCCGCGGCGTCATCGCGCAGCTCGGCAGCAAAACCGCCCGCCCACAGCGCCACCGAGCTCGGCATGGCTTGCTGCATGTGCGTGTAGCCCGGCAGTTCGATGTCGCCTTGGCGCAGTGCGAGTCGATCGAGTGCAGCAGCGACGCTCTCTGCACCGACGGCGAGTTGTTCAGTGGCGTCGCGCAAATAGAGTCGCAGCGCAGTGAGCACCTGATCGTTGCGCGAACGACCCAGATGCACGCGACCTCCCGCCGCGCCAATTCTTGCGGTCAGACGCTTTTCGAGCGCGGTCTGCCCGTCTTCGTCCGCCAGTTCGATCTGCCATTCGCCTTGTGCGTGTGCGGCGGCGAGGGCTTCGAGTCCGTTCTCGATGGCTTCACAGTCCGCGGTCGAGAGCAGACCCTGATCGTGCAGCATTTGCGCATGGGCGATCGATGCGCGTGCATCGTAAGACACCAGACGCTCGTCAAGCGCGTGATCTTCGCCCGCCGTGTAAGCGAGCACTCGCTCATCGAGCGGAGCGCCTTTGTCCCAAAGTCGCGTCATGAGCGCGCCGCGTCACCCGCAGCGAGCTCCGCCGGCGCGAGCTTGCCGATATCGGCGACTACCAGTGTGCCAGTGCCTTCGTTGGTAAACACTTCGGCGAGGATCGCATCGCTCGCTTTGTACGAGATGACATGCACGCGCTTTACTCCGCCTTGAATGGCGCTCTCGATGGCTTTGGCCTTCGGCAGCATGCCATCAACGATACGTTTTTCGTCGCGCAGGCGCTTCAGGCCGGCGAGATCGGTGTATGAGATTACCGAGGTCGGATCTTCGACCCGTTCGAGGATACCGGGTGCGCCGGTACAAAGAATCAGCTTCTCGGCACCGAGGGCCGAGCCGATGGCCGAGGCCACGGTATCCGCATTGATGTTGAGCAAGGTACCCGAGTTGTCGCTGGACAGCGGCGAGATGACCGGCATCAGACCGTTATCGAGCAGTTTGCGGATGACATCGGTGTCGATGTAGTCGATGTCACCGACGAAGCCGTAGTCGATGGTCGCATCGCCTGTTTGCAACTTCACGGGTGCGCGCTTGTGGGCTTGTACCAGTCCTGCGTCGACCCCGCTCAGGCCGATGGCCTGGATGTCGAGTTCGCGGCAGGCGGCAAGAATGCGGGTGTTGATGAGACCCGAGAGCACCATGGCAGTGGCATCGATCGAGCGCTCATCGGTCACGCGTCGACCTTCGACCATCTGCGTCGGCACGCCCAGTTTCTCGGTGACTTCAGTGAGCTGCGGACCGCCGCCGTGCACGAATACGACGCGAATACCGAGCGAATGCAACACGGCAATTTGTTCGATGAGTGTGCGCGTGGCCTCGGCATCGCCGAACACGCCGCCACCTGCCTTCACCACGAAGGTTTTACCCTTGTAGAGCCGGATATAAGGCGCTGCACTGCGCAGCGCACGAATGACGGCTGCAGGGTCGGCTCGGTGCATGATCATCGTTCAGTTCCTCCATTCGAAAGCATGCGGTGCAGGACCGCCATCTGCGCGGGCAGTCGGTTGTAGGCCTCGCGTTGCACGATGCTGCGCGGACCATCGAGTATTTCGTCGGCAACCGCGACGTTGCGGCGTACCGGCAAACAGTGCATGAACTTGCAATCTTTGCTGGCCGTCGCAAACCAGTCTTCGCGTACGCACCAGTCGCCAAGACCCGCACGCAGCGCGGCATCGCCGGCGCTGTCACCATAGTGCGTGGTCGAGCCCCATTCTTTGGCGTACACGATGTGTGCGCCGGCGAGAGCTTCCGCGCGATCGTTGGTCTCGCGCACACTGCCGCCTGCTGCTGCCGCCGCCGCGCGCGCCTTGTCCATGATCTCGGGCGGCAAGGCAAAGCCCTCGGGTCGCAGCACGACCACATCCATGCCGCGATGCGCTGCCATGTGTACGGTCGCGGCAGGCACCGCCATCGGCGTGACGCGCGGATGATTCGCCCAGCTGAGCACGAACTTTGCGCGCTGCGGCACGGCGAGATCTTCCAGCGTCTTCCAGTCGGCAAGTGCCTGACAGGGGTGATTGATCGCAGACTCGAGGTTGATCAAAGGTTTGTCGACGACGGCCGACATTGCGCGAAAAGCCGTCTCGGAAAGATCGTGCTTGAGGTCCTTGCCTTCGGCAAAGGCGCGTATGCCGAGCGCGTCCGCATATGAAGCCAGCACCGGCAAGCCCTCGCGCACGTGCTCCGCTGCAGCACCATTCATGGTGACGCCGAGCCTGCTTTCGAGCTGCCAGGTACCTTGTCCGGGCGTGATCACGAACGAGCTGCCGCCGAGTCGCATCATGCCGACCTGGAAAGACGACAGCGTACGCAGCGAGGGGTTGAACATCACGAGGCCGAGGATCTTGCCCGCGAGTGCGCGGGGTTCCGGGTGTGACTCGAGATGACGGGCGAGCGCGATGAGATCGAGGATCTCCTCGCGACTGAAATCGGCAAGGTCCAGAAAGCGTTTCATAGATCGCGCAATGCCTCGCGCAGCAGATCGACGTGAGTTTCTTTGAGGGTGTAGGGCGGAAGCAGGCGCAGCACGTGCGGATCGGCGCTGGTGCCCGCGAGAATATTGCGCTCGAGCAGCGCCTTCTGAATTTCTTTGGCGGGCTTGGCGGTGATCAGGCCGTGCAGAAATCCGGCACCCTGATGTCCGGTAACCGGACCTACCGTGCAGGTATCCCTCAAGTATTTCGATACCCGACGTACATTTTCGAGCAGACCCTCGGTTTCGATGGCGTCGATCACGGCTTCGATGACGGCACAGGCCATCGGTCCGCCACCAAAGGTGGTGCCCAGCCCTTCGAGCTTGAGGGCTGCGGTCACGGGCGGTGTCATCAGCAGTGCACCGCAGGGAAAGCCATTGCCTAGTGCCTTGGCGGTGGTGAGCATGTCCGGAATCACATCATAGAAATTGGCGGCGAAAGGCTGGCCGCTGCGACCGACGCCGATTTGCACCTCGTCAAAGATCAGCAGCGCCCCGACTTCATCGCAGCGCGCACGCAGCGCGGCCAAAAACTCGCGTCCCATGTCGAAGGCGCCGCCCACGCCCTGTACGGGCTCGACGATGACCGCTGCCGTATTGGCGTCGACCTGTGCGGCGATGGCGCCAAGGTCACGACGCGGCACCCAGCCGATATCAAAAGGCGCACGCGGAAATTCGTACCACTTTTTGTCTGCTCCCCAGGTGATGGCACCGGCTGCCGCAGTGCGCCCGTGGAACGCCCCTTCAATGGCAACGATTTTCGGGCGCCTCGTCATCTTGAATGCCATACGCAGCGCGTTTTCGTTGGCCTCGGCACCAGAATTGACAAAGAAAACGCTGTCGAAGGCGCCACCCGCGAATTTGCTGAGGCGCGTGGCCGCGCGCACGCGCACGTCCATCGGCACGGCATTGCTCTGAAAATTGCAGGCCTCGGCTTGTTGGGTGAGGGCGCGAGTCCAACCCGCGTGGCGATAGCCGAGCGCGGCGACTGCGTGTCCGCCGTACAGATCGAGAACGCGGCGACCATCGCGCGTATGCAGCCAGACACCTTCCGCATCGACGACCTCGATGGGGTACTGGGCGAATACGGGAGCGAGATGATCGGCAGGGCTCATGGAAAGTTCTCGAGTTGAAAGTGGTTCAAGTCCAACCGGCGGCCGGCGCGGTGAGTCCGAGCGTCTCGGGAAAACCGAGCAGCCGATTCATCCATTGCATGGCACCGCCGGCAGCACCCTTGTTGAGGTTGTCCACCACGCACATCACGGCGACGGTGCGCCCATTAGTGGTCGCATGCAGATGGGCATAGTTGCTGGCCACGATATCTTTGACCCGTGGTGCGCTGTCGAGCACGCGCACGAACGGCGCCGCAGCATAGAACTCGTGCAGTTTTTCGAGCAGCACCTTGCCGGCAAGGCCCGCATGCGATCCAGTCAGCGTCGCCTGCACGGTGACATGGATGCCGCGTGCGAAGGGCCCTGAGTGCGGCACGAACGCGAAGTCGGCCGTGACCCCGCTCGCTGCTGCGGCACAGGCGGTGATCTCGGGAATATGCCGATGCACGAGGGCGTTGTAGGAATAGAGGTCGCTGTGTCGCGTCGGGTGGTGCGTGCCGTCGACCGGCTTGCGTCCGGAACCTGTGCTGCCGGTGACGCCGCTCACGAATAGCGTCGGCGTCACGAGGCCGAGCGACAGCAGCGGCACGCTTGCGAGCAGGGTCGCGGTGGCGAAGCAGCCGGGATGCGCCACATGCGGTGTCGGCGACGTGGCCAAATGCTCGGGTACGGCACAGGTGAAATCTTTGAGTCGTGACGGTGCGCCGTGCTCGTGCTTGTATACGGCGGCATAGGCTTCGGCGCTGGCATAGCGATAATCCGCGGAGATATCGACGACCCGGGGTTCCGTGCCGGCGGTCTCTGCGGCTTTCAACAAGCGATCGATCAGCGCAGCGCTCACACCATGCGGCGCTGCCGAAAAGAGCGCGCTGACGGGCAGGGCGGCAATCAGATTTGTCAGATCGCTCTCGGATACGAACCGCAGATCGCCGAGCACCGGCGCCAGGTGCGGAAAGGCCTTGGCAACGAGCTCGCCGGGCTGCGAGTCCGACATCACGCCTGCGATCTCGAGTTGCGGATGCGCAGCGACAAGTCGCAGCACTTCACCGGCCACATAGCCGGTGCCGCCCAAGATCAATGTCGGCACTCGGGTCACGAGGCAGCCACCACCGGGAAGCGTGCGCCGAGACCGATCGCCTCGATGACGCAGTCGCCGAGCGCTGCGCCATCGGCCAGCGCATTGAAGGCGGGCACCTTCATCTGCTCGCGGATGATGTCGACACCCACGGCGTTGTCTGTGGCCGGGCCCGTGACGGCGCAAGGCTCGACACTGAAGCGTTCGCGCAAAAGCTTGACGCCACCCCAAGCCGCGACGGGATCGTTCGCCGAGAGCACGACGCCGGTCAAGGCTTGGCGAATATCTGCGCAGTCGAGAATGGCGTCGACACCATAAGTGCCGAGAATGCCATCGCCGAGTTCAAAGACGATGACGTCGGGTTTCTTTGCGGCGATCTCGGTGATCATGGTGCGCGTCAGCGCAGGACCGACACTGCGTGTGGTCGTGATCACACCGAGGTCGGTGAAGATCATCGAGTGGCGTGCGCCAGCATCTTCCATGGCGAGGATGTCGCGGCGCAGTGAAACACCGGTCGCCTTGAAGCAGTCGACGATGAGTCCGCGGTGGCGCATGCGGCTCACCAGTGCGCAGGCGGCGGCGGTTTTGCCGGCTTCCATGCAGGTTCCCGCGAGCGCGACGACCGGGACACCCTGCGGATCGAGGGTGGCCCCGAAGTCGAGCTTGCGATAACCCGCGCGTGCCGGCACGCCAATGCGTTCACCGAGATACGGGAAGGTGAGCACCACGCCGAGTACGCGACAATCGAAGGGCTTGCCTTTGTCGGGGTTCGCGGAGTCGCAGATCCCGAGTACGCCACCGATGTTGAGCATCTGGATTACATCGCCTGCAGCGAGTTTTTCCGGGACGTGCCCCGAGTAACCGAAGAGCGCTTTACGGTGTCCGAGCGCGCCCACAACGATGTCGCCCTTGTTGATCTTCGCCATGCGACCGCTGGTGAGCTCGAGCGTGTTGTAGCCCGACTTGTTGTTGAGAATCTCGACCACGACCACCACGCCTTCTTCCGAGGGCAGGTTGTCGGTAGCGATGCGTACCTCCTGACCGAGGCCACAGGCCTGGGTGATGGAAGCGATCTTGTCGACGACGATGGTTCTCATTTCTTTGCAGTACCCTGCGTCCCGTGGTGGCTTGATGCCGCCGCGCGCTCTCCGGCGCGGCGATGGAAAACGCCGGTGAGGCCGACGATGCGTGAAAAACCCAAAGCGTCGGCCGCGGTCCATTCGCCCGTGGCTTCGCCGTAGACGCCTTTCGATGCCGCCATGAGTGACCACGGCGAATCTACGCCTTCGATGAACACCGAACCCGGGCGGAACAACACGTTGACTACGCCGGTCACCCGCCGCTGCGACTGCAGAAACAAGGCTTCGATATCGCGGCAGACCGGATCGAGTAGCTGTCCCTCGTGGACCCAGTCGCCATACGGGCCTGCGAGCATTTCTTTGATTCGCTGCTGCCGTGCGGTGAGCACGAGCTTTTCGAGTTCGCGGTGGGCATTGAGCAGGACTTCTGCGGCGGGTGCCTCGAAAGCCACGCGACCCTTGGTGCCGATGATGGTGTCGCCGAGATGGATACCGCGACCGATGCCGAATGGTCCTGCCAGCGACTCGAGTGTCTCGATGACTTCGACTGGCGACATCGTCTTGCCATCGAGTCCAGCTGGTACGCCCTGCTCGAAATGCAGTACATGGCGTTCCGCGGCGCGCGGTGTGCTGAAAGCATCTTTGGAGAGCACCCAGGCATCATCGGGAATGCTGCCCGGCGAGGTCAGCGTTTCTTTGCCGCCGATGCTTACGCCCCAAAGGCCTCGGTTGATCGAATAGGCAGCACCGAAAGGCGGCACCGGCAGCTTGCGCTGCTGCAGAAACTCGAGTTCTTCTTGCCGCTTGAAGTGTCGATCGCGGACCGGCGCGATGACTTCGAGCTCGGGTGCCAGCGTGCGCAGCGCGACTTCGAAGCGCACCTGATCGTTGCCCGCCGCCGTGCAACCGTGCGCGATGCTGCCGGTGCCGAGCTCACGGGCCATCAGCGCAATTTTTTGCGCCTGCATCACGCGCTCGGCGCCGACACAGAGCGGATAGAGCTGACCGCGGCGCACGTTGCCCATGATCAGAAAGCGCAATACCTGCTCAAAATAATCGGCACGTGCATCGATCTGGTGGTGCGCACTCGCGCCGAGCGCGAGCGCGCGTTCTTCGAGCGTCTTGGCTGTGGCAGCGTCGATGCCACCCGTATCCACGGTGACCGTGATGATCGGGCGTTGGTATTGCTCCTTCAGCCACGGCACGAGGAAAGAGGTATCCAGGCCGCCGGAGTAGGCGAGAACGATGGGTTGCGACATGGGAAATCCTTGAAGCGAATGCGTCAGACGCGGAAGAGCTCGCGCAGACGCGTGACCACGATCGCCTGCGCCGCCGCGGTATCGGTGGCAATGAAAATGGTGTCGTCGCCCGAAATGGTGCCGACGATCTCCGGCCAATCGGCCTTGTCGATGGCAATCGCCACGCTCTGTGCCGCACCGACCGTGGTGCGCAGCACCGTCAGTGAGCTGCCTGCCGTGGCGACTCCGCGAACGAATTGCCGCAGCGTGCCGAAATCATCGAGCGCCCGCTGGTTGGCATCGGGCGGCAGATAGCGTCCGCCGGCCTTGAGCACCCCGAGATCGCGCAGGTCGCGACTGACCGACGACTGTGTGACCTCGTAACCCTCGCGCTTCAAAAGATCGACGAGCTCGCCCTGCCGGCGCACGGCCGCGCTGCGCAGCAGGCGCAGGATGGCGCTTCGACGGTCGGATTGGTGCAGGTCGGTATGCATAAAAGTGCGCGTATTTTGCATATTCATGCGCAACAGTCAATACGCGGCCATCAACAGCCCGCCGCCCTGCCGAGCAGGGGTGTTATAGCGATGGAAGTGACCCTGAGCGCGGGGCTGGAGCGTGGGGGTCAGCCGGCCTTGATGGCGGCGATGCGCTCGACCATCGGCGGATGCGAGTAGTTGAACGCCACATAGAGGGGGTCGGGAGTCAGGGTCGAGGCGTTGTCTTCGGTCAGCTTGACGAGGGCACTCGCAAGCTCGTCGCCATTGGCGTTGGCTTTGGCATAGGCATCGGCCTGGAATTCGTGACGACGCGACGCGCGACTCGAGAGCGGCGCCAACACGAAGCTGACGCAGGGCAGCACCAGCGTGAAGAGCGCCAGGGCAAGCCCGTCATTGGCCGCATTATCGTTGGGCGTTACACCGAGCCCGAGATAGAACTCGGGCTGCTGCGCCAGGAAGCCGAGCGCGGCAAGACCCAGCAAGCTCATCAGGAAGATCTGCACGATCATCTTGATGATGTGCTTATGGTGGAAATGACCGAGCTCGTGAGCCAGCACTGCCTCGACCTCGCCGGGTGAGAGTCTGGCGAGCAGAGTGTCGTAGAACACGACGCGCTTCGAGCGACCGATCCCGGTGAAGTAGGCATTCGACTGCGCCGAGCGCTTGCTGCCGTCCATCACGAAGAGCCCCTTCGCCGAAAATCCGCAACGATCCATCAGCGCCTTGACGCGCGCCGCCAGCGCTTCGTCGGCCAGCGGTTTGAATTCATTGAAGAGGGGGGCGATGAACAGTGGGTAGACGACCATCAGCAGCAGGTTGAACGCCATCCAGAATCCCCAAGCCCACAGCCACCACGCGGGACCGGCTGTGCCCATCAACCAAAGCACCACGGCAATGAGCGGCGCACCGATCAACAGACTGACGAGCAAGTTTTTGAGCAGATCACCGAACCAAATGCGCTGCGTCATGCGATTGAAGCCGAAGCGCTCCTCGATGCGGAAGTTGTAGTACCAGTCGAAGGGCAGATCGAGCAGTCCGCCGATCAGCCCGAAGGCGAGCAGCAGCGTGACCTGGTAGGCGAGATCGCCGCTTGCCGCGAGATCCCCGCTTGTCGCGACATCACCACCAAAGAAACCAAGGAGGGTGGTATTGAGTGCTGCGAGTCCGCCGCCCAAAGTCCAGGCGAGCAGCATCAGCACCCCGAAGCCGAACTGCCACAGACCGAAGCGCTGCTTGGCGCAGGTGTAGTCGGCCGCTTTGGCGTGAGCCTCGGCACTGATGGCATTGCGAAAGGCGACAGGCACCTCTGCACGATGCCGACTCACAGGGGCGATCTGTCGACGGGTCAGCCAGAGTTGCAGGCCGCTCTGAACGACACCGAGCGCGATTAAAAGAACAGCGACAGAGTATGCGGTCATGATCAGGTGAAACGACGGTTGCCGAAGGAGGCGCTCAGCGAGCGTGTTTCGAGTAGCGCAGTGCTGCGCTCAACGATCGTTTTCAGGAAGTGGAAGTTTCCCGTTGCGGACT
>JBJTAV010000127.1:0-3265 GCA_046091005.1 Gammaproteobacteria bacterium
GCCTCGCGCGGCGATGGTGCCCACCTAGAAAATCGTCGCATGCGCGTCAGCGCACAACGCACGCTCGAGGGCGCGCTCATCGGCACCGGTTTTCCGTATCGCGCGAACACCGAATACCTCGACACCTACCTCGCAATGCTCAAAGACGTGATGCTGAACACCGCGGGCGTGCGCCGCCCGGGTTCAGCTGCCCTCGATCTCGCCTATGTCGCCGCAGGTCGCACCGACGGTTTCTTTGAGATTGGGCTTGGTCCCTGGGACACGGCGGCAGGTTCACTGCTGGTCGAAGAAGCGGGCGGCCGCGTCGGCACGCTCTCGGGCGGCGAATTCAAGCAAGGTGGCAACATCATCGCCGCCTCGCCCAAAGTTTATGAAGCCATGGTGGCGCTGCTCGCGCCGCACCTCACGCCGAAATTGCGCGAGGACTGACGCCAGATCGGCCCTACGGAACCACCGTCGTAAACAGATAGACGGCAAAGATCACGAGGTGTACCACGCCATGCAACACCATGGTGCGGCCCTTGGCGACGGTGAGCGATGACACGAGCAGCGAGAGCGCAAGCAGCAAGATCTCGCGCTCGCCGAGACCCAGCTCGAGCGTCCAGCCCTGCCAAAACGACAGAACCGCCACTACCGGAATGGTGAGGCCGATCGAGGCCAGCGCCGAACCGATGGCGAGATTCATGCTGGTCTGCATGCGATTGGCACGGGCCGCTCGCCATGCCGCAAGACTTTCGGGCAGCAACACGATCACGGCAATGAAAACACCCGCGGCGGCGTTCGGTGCACCGATCGATCTGGCGGCCGCCGCAATCCCCGGGGCCAGCGCTTTGGCGAGCAACACCACGGCGCCGAGCGCCAGCAGCAACACCAGCAGGGTCAGCGCCATCGGAGCACGGCCTGTGACCGCCTCCGCGCTGTGCTCGGGCAAGGGCTCACCGGTCTGCGCAGCGCGCGCCAGTGCGATCAAGCGCTCATGCTCCTCGTCAATGAAATAGTCGCGGTGTCTGACGGTCTGCACGAACACGAAAGCGCCGTATAGCACGAGCGACACCAGCGCCACGAAGGCCAGTTGCGAAGCGGAATAGGACGGCCCCGACTGGCTGGTCGTGTAATTCGGCAACACCAGCGTGAGCACCGAGAGCGCCGCCAAGGTAGCCAACGCCGAACTCGCACCAAGGCGACCAAAACTGCTTTCGCCATGCCGAACGCCGCCCGTCAGCAAACAAAGGCCCACCATGCCGGTGATGATGATCATGATTGCGGCAAACACGGTGTCGCGCGGCAGGGCAAGATTCGGTTCGCCCTCGGCAAGCATCAGCGAGACGATCAGCGCGACCTCGATCACCGTCACCGCTACGGCAAGCACCAGCGTGCCGAAAGGTTCTCCGATGCGCTCGGCGATGACCTCGGCATGATGAACGGCAGCCAATACTGCACCGACCAGCGCCACGACGAAGACGATCCAGGCCCAGGACTCGGGCAAGAACGACATGAACAGCACTGCGCACCAGGCCAGCGCAGGCCAGATCCATGGCCAACGCGGGGTGCGTGTGACGCTCATGCGCTTTCAGAACCCCCTGCAGTCGATGCCGACTTGCCCTCGAGCGTGTCGACCACTGCGGTCGTGACCATGTCGGCGCCCACGTTGACCATGGTGCGCGTCATGTCGAGCAGTCGATCCGCACCGAGAACAATACCAATACCTTCGGGCGGAATACCGAAAGTGATCAGCAAGCCGGCAATGATCGGCAAAGAGCCGCCGGGAATACCTGCGGCAGCCACCGCACCGAGTACGGCCAACAGCAGCAGCGTGACCTGTTCGCCGACGCCCAAAGAAATACCGAACACCTGCGCCACGAACAGCACGACGCAGCCCTCGTAGAGCGCCGTACCCGCCATGTTCATGGTGGTACCGAGCGGCAGCACGAAGCCGGCCGTGGTCGGACGAATGCCTAAATCGTCGCGGGCAGAGGCGAGTGCCGCGGGCAAGGTGGCACTGCTCGAACTCGTCGAAAACGCCGTCACCAGTACCGGACGAATAGTGCGCCAAAACTGCATCGGGCCGTAACGCGAGAAAAGTTTGAGCCACAGCGACATCGTGCCGAAGAGGTGCAAGAACATGACCGCAAGACAGCCGACCACGAACACACCCAGCGCGATCAAAATATCCCAGCCGATCTTGACGACGACGCTGTAAATCATCGCCGGCACCGCAATCGGCGCCAGCAGCAGCGCAAAACGCACGATGCCCGTCATCAGTTCGGTGACAAGCTCGAGCCCCGACTGCAACTGTTCGCGTCGACGCGTTTGCAAACGCAGCGCTGCGGCGCCGAGCAGGATGGCGAACAAAATCAGCGGCAATACTTCGCCGAGCATGGCGCGATCGTGACCGGTGATGGCGCCGAGAAGATTGCGCGGCATGAACATGTCGACCACGGTCTGAAAGCTCATGTCAGGCTGTGCCGCCTGCTTCTCGATCAGCTTGCCCGACGCCGTGCCGTATTCTTCGAGCAGACGCGCCTTGGTGTCGCCCTCGACCGCGCCACCTGGCTGCAGCACGTTCATCATGACGAGCCCGAGCACGCAGGCGATCGACATGTTGAGAAAGAACAGCGTGAAGGTCCGCACCGATAGCGGACCGAGTCGCGTCAGTTCACCGAGCTGTGCAACGCCCGCGGCGAGCGAGGCAAACACCAGCGGCATCACCACAAAGAAAAGCATGCGCAGGAAAATCTGCCCGAGCGGGTCGAACACCTGCGACGAGATTGTGCGCGCGGTTTCGAGGATCGCGGGCACCTGCGCACCGACGACGAGGGTCAAAGCCCCCGCCGCCGCGCCGATCACGAGACCGAGCAGAATCCGATTCGCAAGCTTGGCATCGGACTCAGCCACTGCGCATCACTCCCATGCCGCGCCTGTCGCTCAGGCGCGCGGCTTCGCGAGCGGGCTCATGCGGTAACCGTAAGCGAAGTAGACCAGCAAGCCGGCGAGCGTCCACACCAAGAAAGTGAACTGCGTGCGCAACGGCAAGGAGAACAGCAAGAACGCGCAGCCGATAAAGGCCATGGGTCCCACCAGCCAAATCAGCGGCGTGCGGAACGGGCGCGGCCGGTTGGGCTCACGGCGTCGCAACACCATCACACCCACGGCTACGGTGAGGAAGGCAAACAGCGTCCCGCTATTGGAAATATCGGCAAGCACACCGACCGGGAAGAAGGCCGCGAAAATCGTGACCGCAGAGCCAGTGATCAAGGTGACGATG
>JBJTAV010000128.1:0-7757 GCA_046091005.1 Gammaproteobacteria bacterium
GCGGTATTTCTGCTGCACCCGCCACCGCCAGATCCGATCGAGCGTAATCCAGCCTACGAAGCCGGCAATCGCCCCGCAGACCACGCAACCCAGCAAAAAGGGCTGCCACATCGGTCCGAGACCGTGTTGCAGCCAATCCCAACTGAGTTCGAAGCGGAACTGCCCCGGCGTTTCGCCAAGCAGCGTGCGACCCGTCAGATAGGCGAGGTAATAGATCGGCACCGCGGTGATCGGGTTCACGATGAACACCGTGCCGATCAGCGTTGGCACGTTCAGTCGCAGGAGCATCGCCAGCATGAAGGCCACCGGAATGTGTACGGGCAGCGGCACGAAGCAGATCGACAGTCCGACACCGAACGCGCCCGTGATGCCGCGACGCTGTAGCGACCACAGCCGCGGGTCGACGAAAACATGGGCGAAGGGTCGCAGATACCACGCATCGCGCAGCGCCTGTGCCCGTCGGCCGAGGTGACGAATGGTGTCGCGGAGCATTTCGGGGCGCCACTCTAGCAGCACCGTCGTCGGACTGGCGACCCTGCTCGGCACCATAGCGGCGCTCTACGGACCGCTACGCCCCAATCTTCTGACCTTGCTTGCGCTCGCGCTGTTATCCCCTCTGGCGTTGCTCTTGCCGTGGGTGCTGCGCTTTTTCTTTGACTATTCATTGCCGCGCTTCAGGGGCTCTTTGCTTGCGTTCGGCGTGAGCTCGGTGGCGGCCTTGCTGACCTTGCTCGTTGCACTCGATCAGCTCGCGCAGCGCTGGTCGCCGGCCGATGAAGGTGTACGGGTGATCGCTGACGTCGTGGTCGATTCGCTGACCGAGCGCAGCGGGCTCGCGCTCGAGTTCGATGCGCTGGTGCATATCGAATCACCCGAGCGACTGCAGCGTAAATTACGATTACGGATCAGCTGGCGCGAGCCCTACGCACTGCCGCGTGCCGGTGAGCGCTGGCGTCTGCTGCTGCAGGTGTCGACGCCGCGGGCGAACAGCAATCCGGGTGGTTTTGATGAACAGCGCGAGTTCTTTCGCGATCGACTGCAGGGTCGGGCGAGGGTATTGCCTTCCACTCTCAACGAACGCTCGGCGAGCGCACAAGGTGGCTTACTCGTGCTGCGCGAGCAACTGGCGCGCGGCGTGCGCGACGCTGTAGTCGATCGCGATGCAGCGGCGCTCTTTGCTGGGCTTGCGGTCGGTGCCACGGGCGAGGTGAGTCGCGAGCAGTGGCAGACCTTCAGCATCACTGGCACCACGCATCTGGTGGCGATTTCCGGCATGCACGTGACGCTCTTTTGCTGGTTGGTCGCGGCCTGTGCGCGGGCGCTTTGGCGTCGCTCGCAAAGGCTCGCGGGGTACATCGATCGCGAAATCTTTGCCGCGAGCCTCGGTGTGCCCGCCGCCTGCGGCTATGCGCTGCTCGCGGGTTTCGGGATCCCGACGCAGCGCACGGTCGTGATGCTCGCGGTGTGGTGGTCCTTGCGGCTTTCCGGGCGGGTGCATGCACCCTTCGATGTGCTCGGGGTGGCGCTGGTCGTCGTGCTCTGCATCGATCCTTTCGCTGCGCTCTCGTCGGGTTTTTGGCTGTCGTTCATTGCGATGGCGGCGCTGATTTTTGCAGGGGAGACCGACAAGGCTGAAAAAGCCGACGCGGCGAGTACTCAAAGAATTGACGAGCCCTCGCGCGCGGGCAGGTCGTTGCAGCGAAAAGCCTTGGCGTGGCTGCGCGAAAATTTACGCACCCAGTGGTGGGTCAGTCTCGCCCTGTTGCCGATCACGCTGCTCTGGTTCTCCAGCGTTTCGATTGCCGGGCTTCTCGTGAACCTCGCGGCGATTCCGGTGTTTTCGTTCGTGCTGGTACCGGTCGCACTCGGCGGCAGTGCCCTCGGACTTTGGTCCGTGTCGGCAGCGCGACCCATTTGGTGGCTGGGAGAGCGCGTTCACGAAGCACTATGGCCAGCATTGGTTGCCGTGGCGTCGCAGCCTTGGGCCGCCATCGAGTGGAATCCGCTGGCGAGTCTGCCGTGGCTGCGCGCAGAAAGACCTGCGCAGGGCGAAGTCATGGTGACGGCGCTGGAGGCGGGTAATGGCGCAGCGTTCATCATTCGCACGCAACAGCACACGCTCGTGTACGACACCGGTGAGGATTTCGACAGCGAGGGTCGAGCGGCCGAGAGACTGGTGTTACCGGCGCTACGCAGTTTCGGTATCAAAAAAATCGATCTGTTGCTGCTCAGTCGAACCCATGCCTATCGCGCTGCGGGGGCTGCGCGCCTGATGCAGGGTGCGAAGGTCGCGCAGCTCGCGGGCGGTGGCGAATGGCCGGGCGCTGCACGTGCGCTCGAAGATTGCACGCTGCCGCGTGAGTGGCGGTGGGATGGCGTCGAGTTCACGCACTTTGGCGAAGCTGACGGCTCCTGCGTACTACGCGTCGGCTTCAAGGCGAACCCCACGGTGCTGATCCCCGAGCGTATCGATGCGCGAGAGGCTGCGGGGCTCGCGGTCCGCGCGCAGCGTGGCGAGCTCGATCTTGCGGCTACGGTGGTCGTAGCGCCGCGGCGCGGTTCGCCGACTGCCGTCACGGCCGATTTCGTGAGCGCGGTCGATGCGCAGTGGGTATTACTCGGCGGCCGCGATGGCGCTGCCGATCGTCGAGAGCGCGTCGCGAGCAGTTGGCAGATCGCGGCCGAGCGCGTCTACGCCATTGCCGAGCAGGGAGCCGTGACCTTGCACCTGCGGGCAGGCTTGCCGCCGCGCTGGCTCAGGCACGCCGGCCTGCAGGCCGCCCCCCTCTGGCGCTATGATCCACGGCAGTAACCGTCGGCTTGCCGATGCCATGCAGGATCCACCACGCCCTTGAGCCAAACGCCGGTCGAAATCACCGACGCCGCCAAGGTCTACCGCCGCTTGTTGGGCTATGCGCGCCCGCACCTCGGCATGTTCCTCATCGGCGTGGTCGGCATGGCGCTGTTCGCGGCGACCGACGCGGCGCTCGCGGTGTTGGTGCAGCGCTTTTTGGGTGGCACCTTCGTCGATCCTGACCCGCGCATCATTTGGGCGATTCCGCTCGGTGCCGTGCTGCTGTTCACGCTGCGGGGCATCGGCGATTACATCTCCAATTATTTTCCGGGTTGGGTCGGTCGGCAGATCATCAAAACTTTGCGTGCCGAACTCTTCGCCCACTACCTGCGTCTGCCGACGAGGCATTACGACACGGCCGCTTCAGGCGGGCTGCTGTCGCGCCTCACGTACAACATCGAGCTCGTGGCCGAGGCGACGACCAACGCGGTGACCGTACTCATTCGCGACACCCTCACCATCATCGGCTTGATCGCGATGCTGTTCTGGTACAACTGGCAGCTTGCGGTTTTTGTACTTGCGCTCGCGCCGCCGATTTCCTGGCTGATCCAGTACATCAACCGCTCCTTCCGTCGTTACAGCGCGCGCATCCAGGCGTCGATGGGCGATGTCACGCGCGTGGCCAAAGAAGCGCTCGATGGTCACAAGGTGATCAAAAGTTTCAACGCCGAGCGTCACGAAGAAAATATCTTTGCCACTGCCAACGAGCGCAATCGCCACAGCAACATGCGTCTGATCGGTGCGCGGGCGCTCGCCAACCCGGTAGTACAAATCATTGCTTCGCTCGGACTCGCCTGTGTGCTGTTCTTTTCGATCCGCCAGGTGTTCACGCAGCAGATGCGCGTCGATGAGTTCATGGCGTTCATGACTGCGCTGCTGCTGATTACCGCGCCGCTCCGTCGTTTGGTGCAGGTGTTCGGGCCGCTGCAGCAAGGCATTGCCGCCGGCGCGAGCGTGTTCGAGGTCCTTGATACGCCAATCGAGGATGCAGGCGGTTCGCGCACGATCGCGCGGGCGCAGGGTGCCATCGAGTTTCGCGATGTGGGTTTCAGCTACTCGAGTGCACAGGGCGAAGTGCTCTCGGGGGTCAGCTTCAAGGTCAGCCCGGGTCAGACGGTCGCCATCGTCGGCAAGTCGGGTAGTGGCAAGAGCACGCTCGCCAACCTGTTGCCGCGTTTCTTTGATCCGGATAGCGGCAGCGTACTGCTCGACGGGGTCGATCTGCGCGAGTATCGCCGCGACGATCTGCGCCGGCAGGTGAGCGTCGTCAGCCAGGAAGTGATGCTGTTCGACGACAGCATCCGCCGCAATATCGCGTTCAATATTTCCGAGGCCTCGGCACCGGCCGTCGAAGATGCTGCACGCGCCGCTTATGTGATGGACTTTGCGGCCGAGCTCCCCGAGGGACTCGACACGCCCGTGGGCGAGCGCGGCTCGCAGCTTTCGGGCGGACAGCGACAGCGCGTCTCGATCGCACGGGCGCTGCTCAAAAATGCGCCGGTTTTGGTGCTCGATGAAGCCACGAGTGCGCTCGACAACGAGTCCGAGCGTCGCATCCAGGCTGCACTCGCCACGCTGCAGCGCGGCCGTACCACACTCGTCATTGCGCATCGTCTCTCGACCATCGAGCAGGCCGATCTCATCGTCGTGCTGCACGAGGGGCGGGTGGTCGAGAGTGGTCGACACGCCGAACTCATTCAACGCGACGGGCCCTACGCGCAGCTGCACCGCCTGCAGTTCGCGGTCTGATGACTGCCAAGTCCGATGACGACATAGTCCAATGACGACAAAGATTGAAGCCTGGTTGCAAGGGGTTTGGTACCGCGATCAGCCGGGTGCGGCGCTGCTTGCGCCCTTGAGTGCGATCTTCGCTTTGGTCACCAGCGTGCGTCGTGCGCTCTACCGGTCCGGACTGATCGGCAGCTATCGCGCACGAATTCCCGTGGTCGTGATCGGCAATCTCAGCGTCGGTGGTACGGGTAAAAGTCCTTTGGTTGCAGCGCTCGCCAGTTCGCTCAAAAGTCGCGGTTTGCGGCCGGGCATTCTCACGCGTGGTCATGGGGCCGCAGTGCGCGAGCCGATTCGCGTGACTCGCGATGCCGACCCCAGAGCCGTGGGCGATGAACCCGTGATGCTGGCGATTGCGACCGGTGCCGAGGTGATGGTGTCACCCGATCGCGCGGCCGGTGCTCGCGCGCTCGAAGCGCTCGGAGTGGATCTCATTCTTTGTGACGATGGACTGCAGCACTACGCGCTCGCTCGCGATCTCGAGGTTGTGGTCATCGATGCGGCACGCGGTCTCGGCAACGGCAGGCTGCTGCCTGCGGGCCCGCTGCGCGAGGAGGCGTCACGCCTCGACTCGGTCGATTGGGTGGTGGTGAACGGTGTCGTCGATGGCGACGCCGCGAGTGCTCCGTGGCGCGGCCGGCAAGGCAGCTTATCGATGATGCTGGTACCCGAGGCCCTGCGCGGCATTGCCGACCCGCTACGCTGGTGCAGTCTCGAAAGCCTGCGCGGCGAGCCCCTCCACGCCGTCGCCGGGATCGGCCATCCTGCCCGTTTCTTTGGCATGTTGCGTGCGGCGGGTCTCGAGGTGATCGAACACGCTGTTGCGGATCATTACGCTTTTACGAGGGCGGATATAGACTTCGGCGATACGCGCGCCGTACTGATGACCAGCAAAGATGCCGTAAAATGCCGCGGTTTCGTCGATGCGCGCTGCTGGGAAGTCCCGGTGGTCGCCAGGTTCTCGCCCGATGGTGCGGCGACCCTCGTGAGGGCGATCGAAAAACTTTGTGTTTCACCGCGGCCCTGAAGGAGCCACAGCGATCATGGATCATCGACTGCTCGATATTCTGGCCTGCCCGATCTGCAAGGGTCCCCTGGTGCATCAGCGTGAGGCTGCGGTGCTCGTGTGCAGGGCTGATCGGCTTGCGTTCCCGATCAAAGACGGCATCCCGATGATGCTCGAAGAAGAAGCGCGGACGCTGCCGAGCGACGACCCCTTGCTCGGGCGCTGACTGCGACATGTTTCGCATTGTCATCCCGGCCCGCTATGCCTCGACACGGCTCCCCGGCAAGCCGCTGCTTCCGATCGCCGGGCGTCCCATGCTTGCTTGGGTTCACGATCGGGCGCTGGACTGCACGGCGCGCGAGGTGATCATTGCGACCGACGATGATCGTATCCGCATCGTCGCCGAAGCCTTGGGTGCACAGGTCGAGATGACGGCGGCTGAACACACAAGCGGTACGGATCGCATTGCCGAGGTCGCAGCGCGCCGCGGTTGGGCAGATGGCGATGTGGTCGTGAATTTGCAGGGCGATGAGCCCGCCATGCCACGCGAGCTTATCCAGCAAGTGGCTTTGTTGCTGATCGATCGAGCAGGGGCTGATATCGCGACGCTCGCCACGCCCGTCATCGATCGCGACGAATACTTTGATCCGAACGCCGTCAAGGTGGTCACCGATCTCGACGGGCGCGCGCTCTATTTCAGTCGGGCGCCGATTCCGTGGTTTCGTGATCAAATCGATCCGGCGAGCGGCGAGTTGCAGGCGGCTGCTCGTCGGCATCTCGGCATCTATGCGTATCGGGTGGGTGCGCTGCGCCGTTTGGCGGCACTACCGCCGACACCGCTCGAGCAAATCGAGAAGCTCGAACAGCTGCGCGCACTCGCGCACGGCATGGTGATTCAGGTGGGCGCGGCGAGTTGTCGGCCCGGCCCTGATGTGAACACGGCCGAAGATCTTGCCCGCGCATCGCTCGCGCTCGGACAAGACCCCGGCCGTTATTGACGGCGTTGCCGCGTCAGTAATCGTCGCGGCGCGTGCCGCTACCGAAGCTCGAGTAACCCTTGGTCGGGCTCGACGACCAGACCACTTTTTTCTCGGTATCAGCAGGCTTTGCGGCGTCTGCTGGCGCTTCCGCTGCAACGGGTGCTTCAGCGACGACTGCAACGGGTGATTCAGCGACGGCTGCAGCGGGCGCTTCAGCAATCGCTGGCGTCTCTGCCGCGGCTGGAGCCACCGCCTCTTGCGTAAGCTCAGCAGTCACCTCAGCGACCACCTCAGGCGCTGCAACAACTTCCTCGGCAGGGGCAGGTGTTTCCACGGTGGGTTCTGGGGCAGCCAGACCCGTCCAGCTGATCTGGCCCGTGACGGGCGGTGGTGGCAGATTGGCACTCGCATTGCTATCCGCATCGCCACGTGCGTCGCCACTCGCCTCAGTCGTGGCGGTCGACGCTGCGGCGCTGACTGCAGCGTCATCGCGCTCGTCGCGACTGTCATCAAAGAAATCATCGGTGCTGCCGTCTTCGGTGCCCGCTTGACCCTCGCCGGCGCCCATCGCGGGGCCTGCGGCGAGATCACGCGGACCGCCACCGCGCCGACCCCGTCGACCGCGACGTCGACCGCGACGGCTACCGCCTTCGCGCGGCCCCGTCGGACCCGAGGCGGCTGATGATGCAGCGTCCGCAGAACCTTCCGTGCCTGCGATATCGATCACGCTGTCAGCCGAAGCGGGTGCTGAAGCCACTGCGGCGCCGTCAGCCGTGGCGATGGCCGCACTCGACGTCGCGCTTGCCGCACTCGACGTCGCAGCCGCCGCACCGTCGGCGGGCATTGCTGCAGGTGCAGCGCTGCGGTCGCGGCGCCGCGAGTCATCTTGTTGCCTGCGGCGCGGGCGCTCATCTTGCCGATCGCTTTGCCGATCGCTGCGCTTTTCGGCGGGCGCGGCGGCGGGCTTGCTCTCGTTAGCCTTGGCTTCGGCCGCTTTGGGCTCTGCGTTCTTGCTGCGATCGCGGTCGCGGTTACGATCGCCTCGATCGCGGCCGCCACGGTCGCTGCGCTCGCTGCTGCGTTCACCGCGGTCGCTGCGCTCGCCGCTGCGCTCACCGCCGCGCTCACC
>JBJTAV010000129.1:0-10548 GCA_046091005.1 Gammaproteobacteria bacterium
ACCCTTGTGCTGCGAAGCGGCGGCATAGGCCGCATAGACCTTGCGTGGATCGTGGCCGCCACGATTCAGACGCCAAATCTCGTCGTCCGACATGTTGGCGACCATCGCCTTGAGTTCGTCGAACTTGCCAAAGAAATGTTCCCGCGTGTACGCGCCACCCTTGGCCTTGAAATTTTGATACTCGCCATCGACCGACTCTTCCATGACGCGGCGCAGCAGGCCGAGATTGTCTTTGGCGAGCAGCGGATCCCAACGCGAACCCCACAAAACTTTGATGACATTCCAGCCGGCGCCGAGGAACGCGGCCTCGAGCTCCTGAATGATCTTGCCGTTGCCGCGCACCGGTCCATCGAGACGCTGCAGATTGCAGTTGATGACGAACACCAGATTGTCGAGCTTCTCGCGCACCGGCATGGTGAGCGCGCCCATCGACTCGGGCTCGTCCATCTCGCCGTCGCCCAAAAATGCCCAGATCTTGCGATCAGACGGGGCGACGAGCCCGCGATGCTCGAGATAACGCTGAAAGCGCGCCTGGAAAATCGCCTGCATCGGACCGAGGCCCATCGAGACGGTCGGGAACTGCCAGAAGTCCGGCATCAGCCAGGGGTGCGGATAGGACGAGAGACCGTCACCTGCCACTTCTTGGCGGAAATGTCGCAACTGATCTTCGGTCAAGCGGCCTTCAAGGTAGGCACGCGCGTAAATGCCCGGCGAGGCATGCCCCTGCACATAGATCATGTCCCCGGGATGCTGTTCGGTGCGTGCGCGCCAAAAATGATTGAAGCCGACCTCGTAGAGGGTGGCTGCCGAGGCGTAGGTCGCAATATGTCCGCCGTACTCGGAGGAGATCCGATTCGCCTGGACCACCATCGCCATGGCATTCCAACGAATGTAGGCCTCGACACGTCGCTCAAGCTCGCGATTACCGGGGTAATCGGGCTGCTGTCCGGTGGAGATGCTGTTGAGATAGGCCGTGTTCGGCTTGAACGGCAAATAGGCACCGGACCTGCGAGTGTGATCGATCAGCTGCTCGAGCAAAAAATGCGCGCGTTCAGGCCCATGGGCCTTCAAAACCGAATCGATGGACTCCAACCACTCGCGGGTCTCGTTGGGATCGAGATCACCCTGCGGACTTTCGGACATACCCCCGTCCTGCCTGTCGTGCGTGTGAAAAACCGTATGTTAACTAATCGCGGTGGCGCCGGGCGAGCAATCGCCCTGTGCTAGCATCCTCGGCCCCATGAGCGCGCAACTCGTCATTCGCCGTCCCGATGATTGGCATGTGCATCTGCGCGACGGTGCGGCCCTTGCCGCTGTCTTGCCGCACACCGCGCAGCAGTTCAGACGCGCGATCGTCATGCCGAATCTCAAGCCGCCGGTCACCACCACCGCACTTGCCGCGGCCTATCGCGAGCGAATTCTTGCGGCGCGACCGCAGGGCTCGGATTTCGAACCCTTGATGACGCTCTATCTCAACGATCGTATGCCGGTAGATGAAATCGATCGCGCGCGCGCCAGTGGTTTTGTCGCGGGCTGCAAACTTTATCCGGCCGGCGCGACGACGCATTCCGATGCAGGAGTCACCGACATTCGCCACATCGAGGCCGTGCTCGCGCGGATGGCCGAGCTCGGTGTCGTGCTGCAGGTGCATGGCGAAGTCACCCACGAGCATGTCGATATCTTCGATCGCGAAGAAGCCTTCATCGATGAAGTGCTGGCACCGCTTATCGAGAGGCACCCGCGTCTCAAAGTGGTCTTCGAACACATCACGACCAAAGCCGCGGTCGATTTCGTCAACCAGGCGCGCGCGGGTGTCGCGGCAACGATCACGCCGCAGCATCTGCTCTTCAACCGCAACGAGATTTTCCGCGACGGTATCCGTCCGCATTTCTATTGCCTGCCGGTGCTCAAAACCGAGATCGACCGCCGCGCGCTGATCGAAGCCGCGACCAGCGGTTCGCCACGGTTTTTTCTCGGCACCGACAGCGCGCCGCATGCGCGCAATACCAAGGAAGCCGCCTGCGGCTGTGCCGGCATGTACTCCGCGCACGCCGCACTCGAACTGTATGCCGAACTCTTCGAAAGCGTGGGTGCGCTGCCGCGCCTCGAAGGTTTTGCTTCGCTCCATGGCCCCGATTTCTATGAGCTGCCCCGCAACGAAGGCACCGTGACCCTGCGCCAGGAAGAATGGAGCGTACCGGGCGCCTACGCGTTCGGCGGTGACGTGGTTGTTCCGATGCGTGCCAACGAACGCCTGCGCTGGCGGTTGTTGTCACAGTGAACGCTGTCGTCCCGAATCTCGCGCGCCGCTTTCGCGGCTTTCTGCCAGTGGTGATCGACGTCGAGACGGGCGGGCTCAACGCGGCCAAAGATGCCCTGCTCGAAATTGCGGCGGTGCTGATCGAAATCTCGCCCGAGGGTTTGCTGCGTCGCGGCGAAACCTACAGCTATCACGTCAAACCGTTTGAAGGCGCGAACATCGAGCCCGCCTCACTTGCCGTGACCGGCATCAATCCCTTTCATCCGCTGCGCCCCGCCATCGATGAAAAAGATGCGCTCTCGCGCATTTTCAAAGAGGTGCGTGAGGCCGTGCGTCGCCACGGCTGCAAACGCGCCATCCTTGTCGGTCACAATGCCTCGTTTGATCTCGGATTTTTGAACGCGGCGGTCGCGCGGGCGGATATCAAACGCAATCCTTTCCACCCGTTCTCGAGTTTTGACACCGTGACGCTCGCCGGCGCGGCACTCGGACAGACGGTGCTTGCCAAGGCGACGATGGCGAGTGGTCTTGAGTGGGATTCATCGGCAGCGCATGCCGCGGCCTACGATGCCGAGCGCACCGCCGATATCTTTTGCAAGGTCTGCAATTTTTGTCAGCCGAGCTTCCTCGAGGCCGAGCAGCGCGCGAAATCTTTGGGCTGGGTCGATGACAACCCTGGCAATGGGAACGGCAACGGGACTGCCAGCGGCAATGGCACCGACCCCACCTCGCCAGTCGCCGACGAGAACAGCCCCTGACGCCGCTCAAACCTCAGGCGGTAGCGCCAGTCTCGTCGAGCACCTGCTTGAGTTCGCCGTTGTGATACATCTCGAGGGTGATGTCGCAGCCGCCAAGTAGCTCGCCCTTCACGTACAGCTGCGGATAGGTCGGCCAGTTGGAGAGCCGCTTGAGCGCTTCGCGCAGCTCGGGGTCTTCAAAAATATTGACGTGATGGAACTTGGCCCCACAGGCACGCAGCGCACCCACGGCCTGCGCCGAGAAGCCGCACTGCGGAAAATCGGGTGTGCCCTTCATGAAAAGCACCACGGGAGCTGCGCCCAGTTGCGCCTTGATTCGCTCGTTGACGTCCATCGTTGTGTAAACCTCCTTAGACACTACGCCGCGGCGCCCGCTCGGCACGACGACGCTCGAGTGTGCGCAGCAAGTCCCACTGTTGATCGGGAGAGAGGCGGATCCAGCTCGCGATTTCGTCTCGAGTGCGCAGGCAACCTGCGCAATGCCCCGTGTGATCGAGCGCGCAAACGCTGATACAGGGCGACATGGGTCGCGCAAGACGAATATCTGCGGCGTTGTTCGCCATCGTCCCGTCCTTGGGTTCAAGCAGTGGAATGCGTTGAATTATGGGGTTTCGTCACCTATTCTTCAAACGGTTTTCAACTCTTGCATGCCGGAGAAGCAACGCAATGAAAAATCCTCTTGACAGCGTCGGCACCACAATCACGCTCGGCGTGCTGTTTGCCATCATCGTGATGGTGCTGCCCCAAACCCCGGGCGGCGAATTCAATCAACTCGGCCTTGGTCGCTGGGCACATATCGTGACCGGCATTTTCTGGATCGGCCTGCTCTACTACTTCAACGTCGCACAAATTCCGGCACTCGCGGCGGCCAACGCCGACAAGGGCGGTCCGGGCGGTGCAGGCATCGTCAAGTACGTCGCGCCACGTGCCCTGCTCTGGTTCCGCTGGATGGCGCTCGCCACCTGGCTCACCGGTGGCTGGCTGCTCGGTGGCCGCTTCATGGACGCGTTCACACTGCAGGAAGGCAGCGTCGTCATCGGTATCGGCTCGTGGCTCGGCACCATCATGCTGTTCAACGTTTGGGTCCTGATTTGGCCGAACCAGAAAAAGGTCATCGGCGTTGTTCAGGCCACTGACGAAGAAAAGGCGAAGGCCCGTCGTACCGCGACACTCGCTTCGCGCGTCAACTTTCTGCTTTCGTTCCCCATGCTGCTGTGCATGGGCGGCTCGGCGCACGGCCTGCCGTTCTGATCCAAGAGGCGCGCGGCGGTCCCGGCAAGGGATCGCTGCGCTGCCTCAGTTCAGCACCCCGACCGGGGGCTGATACCTGATTACCTTGGCCGGGTTACCTTGAGCGATGCAATCGCTCGCGGGCATCCCCGTGACCAAAAACCATTGCTCATCGCTCGATTCGCCTGCAAGTTGGCGCGGGTTGCTCGCGAAGCAGCGATCGAGATATTGCTCCGAGACCAACAAAAGACGTTTGCGGTCTCCGGCAAGCCAGCGTGCAGCGTCAAACGCCTCGGCATCGCCCTCACGCCAGCGGGCGTGCCCAAAATTGACGACTTCACGATCGAGATAGAGAAGGAACTGCTCGCGGTAAGCGAGCAGGCCAAGTTCAGCCTCACGCGGCACCTTCGCCAGCATCTGCCGCACGAAAGTGGAAGCAGAGCGCTCGCCGTTGATCTGCGGCGCGATACCCGCTCCCCAACTGACCGTAAGACAAACAAGCACCAGCGGCCAAGCCAGAAGCGGACGCCATCGCAGTGCGATGAGCCACGCTGCCGTGGCCGCAATCGCAAAAGCGTAAACCGGCGCGAGTGACACGAGCTCACTGCTCTCGATCAATTCTTTGACTGCACCTACCCCAAGCGCTGACCCCACTGCGACCGATACTCCCGGCACGAGCAGCAACAGAGCAAGCGCCAGTGACAAGCGTTGCACCGATTGGCGTGCGAATAGCTGCGGCAGATGCGGCGCTGCTGCCATGGCCAGCGCCGGCAACGCCGGCAGCACATAAACACCCCGCTTGCCCGTGCTCAGGCTGAAGAACAGGATGACGAGCAACGCCCAGAGCAAGGGCAACCAGACCGCCATCCGCCGCTCGCGCCAGTCATCTCGCCAGCGCGGCACCAGCCAAAACAGCAGCGCACTCAAAGGCAACCAGAGCGCAGGGATGACCTCGACCAAGTAGTAATAAAAAGGGCGAATGTGGTGCCACGCCTGCGCATAGCGTGTCACCGTCTGCTTGAAGAGCAACTCGTCGCGATACGCGATGAGTTCGGGGCTACCGACGCTCGCCACATGCAGCAGCATTGGCACGAGCCAGAGCATGATGGTGAGCACGAACACCACGGGCACTTGCCACCACGTCGCGCGCGGCACGGCCGGAGCCCCGAATCTTTGCGCAAGCAGCGCCGCGAGCGGCAATAGCGCGAGCGTCAAAAAACCCACCGCTTTGTCGATAACCCCTAACCCCGCGGCGAACGCACCGATCAGCGCGACGGCGACTGGCGCACCGAGCAACAGATGCCGCAACAGACCCCAAAGCGCGAGCGTGCAAAAGAAGATCAGCGTGGCATCGATCTGCGCACCCCGGGTCGTCATGACGTAATGCACGCAACAGACGAGCGTGATCGCGGTGAGCCGTGCAGATTCGCGTCCGTGCAGTCGTCGAATCAGGTCGTACACCAGCCACAGCGTACCGAGCGACGCCAGCATCGAGGGCAAAAGAAATCCGGCACGCAGCGAACCGGTCAAAGAATAACCGATCGCCATCAACCAGAAATGCAGCGGGGGCTTGTCCTGGTAGAAATCACCGCCTGCGTGCGGAATCAGCCAATTGCCGCTGCGCAGCATGTCGAGCGCAACGCTCGCGAAGCGCGGTTCGTCGGCTGGCCACGGGTCGCGCAGGCCGAAGCCCACGAAAATAATCAACACGAACCAGAGACTGATCCAACCGAGATCGACCAGCGTGGCGCGCGCCTCTGCGCTCAAGCGTCGGCCTGCTGCCGTCCGGTGCGGATGAGATAGAGATTGCGCAGATAGACAATGAGCCCGAGGCCCTGCCCTGCAATGAACACAGGATCTTGTTTGTGAATGGCGTACGCGAGCAGCGTTGCTCCGCCGGCGAGACTGAAATACCAGAACGCCTGGGGAATGATGCTGCGCTTGATGCGCTCGCTCGCGATCCATTGCACGACGAAGCGCATCGAAAACAGCGCCTGCCCGACAAAGCCCACCATGACCCAGATCAAAGTATCGTTCTGCATTGCCTTCCCCGAAGAAATGACCGGCAAGCAGCAGATTCGCGCTTCAGTCCTCGCGGATCTGCAACCCCGGCCGGAAGCGACGGCGCAACCACATCACGCCGAAGATATCGACGATGCCTACCCAGAGGCGATCGAAAAGTCCGTACTTGGAGGTGCCACGCGCACGCGGTCGATGAGCTACGGGGACCGAGACCACCCTCGCTCCGGCACGCAGAAAGAGCGCCGGCAAGAAGCGATGCATGTGATCGAATCGCGGCAGCTCGAGAAATTGCGCGCGATGCATCACCTTGATGCCACAGCCGGTGTCCGGGGTGCCATCACCGAGCAGCCAACCGCGAACGCCATTCGCCACCCGCGACTGCGCATGCCGCAGCCACGTGTCGCGCCGCTGCACGCGGTTGCCCATGACGAGCTCGGCCACGAACCGCGACTCATAAAGTTTGGGAATGTCGGCGGGATCGTTTTGTCCATCGCCATCGAGCGTGGCGATCCACTCCGCGCGCGCATGACGCACACCGGAACACACGGCAGCACTTTGTCCGCTGCGAAAGGAGTGCCGCAGCAAACGCAGCTGCGGAATGCTGTGGCGCAGCTCGCGCACCGACTCTGCCGTGCCATCGGTGCTGCCGTCGTCGACAAACAAAATTTCGAAGGCTTTGCCCTCTAGTGCCGCCACGATCTCGCGGGCCAAGGGCCCAACGTTGTCGACCTCGTTGCAAACGGGAATGACCACCGAGATTTCCGGGGTCGGATGCGTAGCAGCTAAAGACATGGGACTGCATTGTCCGCGATGAACATGACCGCCACAAGAACGACAGAGTTCGCTCGCGCGCTCAAGACTGCGGCTCGTCCTCACGGCGCAAGCGCCAGCGTTTGTGGGACCAGGGCCAATCAGCGGGCGATTCGTGTATCTGCCGCTCAACACGTCGCGCATAGCGCTCGGTCAGCTCACCGGGCGCGAGTTGCTCGCCACGGGCACGTAACAGTTCGAACGAAGCCAAGTAATACCCGCGCTTAGTGCGCCGCAAGGCACCAAAAAACACCGGATAGTCGAGGCTCGTCGCCATCACGTCAGCGCCCATGAAAAAAGCCGTGTCGCGATTTAGAAAGCGCGTCCAGTGACGACGATCACTCGCCACGGGCTCTTGATCAGCCACCAAGGCGAGGAGGCGCGGAATCCGCCGACGCGCGATGAGCTCGCGTATCACACGCTCGGAAGGAATCATCTGCGCACCAAAACGACTGCGCAACGCGAGCATCTGCTGATCGATCCAACGGTTTTTGAGCGGCTTGTAAGCCGCGTCGACGGGATACCCCAAATTTCGCGCGAGTCCGTGCAACAACCACTCCCAGTTGCACTGATGACCCACCACGAGCACAGCCGGGCCGCCCTCGGCGATTGCCTCACGCAGTACCTGCAGATTCTCGAAACGCATGCGTCGATCAAGGTCTTCACCGCTGATGACCGCCGAGCGCACCACCTCGAGCATCACATCGCCGTAGCTACGATAAAACTCGCGTCGCAACGCTTCACGCTCGGCGAACGAACGCTCGGGAAATGCGATCCGCAAACTCTCCTGAATGACCTTGGGCTTGTGCGGGACGATGTACCAGGAGATCAGGGCGAAGAGGCGCGCGAGGGCATGTAACACCGGCAGCGGTAGCGCGCCGAGCGCGCGAACCCAAGCGGACAGTCGGGGTACAGATACTTCGCGGCGCGCCATGTCTCGTGAATGTTACGCGGCGTACAATCCGGCCTCAATGCAGGAGCCCCTCGTCCCGTGAGTACCATTCATCTCATTCGCCATGGTCAGGCCTCTTTTGGCAGCGCGGACTACGATCGACTGTCGAGTTTGGGCGAGCAGCAAGTGATGCATTTGCGCGATCACTACGCGCGCATCCGTCAGCCCGTCGATGCCATTTATAGCGGTACTTTGCAGCGCCAACGTTCGACGGCCGAGATTCTGGCAAGCCTGCACGGCGACGGCAGCGGCAGCAGCAGCGGCGGTATTCAACAGCACTCGGCGTTTAATGAATACGACGCCGAAGTTCTGCTCAAAGCCCACGCCAAACGAAGCGGCCTGCCCCTCACGGCGCTGCAGGGTCCGAACGCCAAACCTGACCCCCGCGCATTTCAGCGCCGACTCGAACAGGCGGGTCGCGCCTGGATCGCAGGTGAACTCGATGCACTCGGCGTCGAGCCTTGGCGAGTCTTTCGTTCACGAGCCGCCGAAGGTCTCGAAGAAATCATGTGCAGCGAGGGACGCTCGCGGCAGATCGTCGTATGCAGTTCCGCTGGCACGATCGGTGCCGCTGTGGGTCATGTGCTCGGACTCGATGACGAGGGTGCACTCAAGCTTTCGTGGACGCTCTTCAATTCATCGATCACGCGCATTCGCTATGACGACGCGCGCCGTAATCTCGAAGTCTTCAATGCGGTACCGCACCTGGAGGCGCAGCCTGACCCTCGCCCGCTGGTGACGTTCCGCTGACGGCAGATCGCTGCATCGGCCACACGCAGGGCAACAGCACTGCGGGCATGAGCGCGAGAATCAGGTACTGATTCGAATAGGCAATGACGAGCGCCTCGCGATACACAAGCCGCAGCCCTGCAGGGCGAATATCTTTATCTGCCGGGCGCCTCAGGCCAAAGTATTGCTGTAGCCGCTCGCAGTGGGGCACAAGCCCTCAATGCCGCGAGCGCTCGGCCCGGTAGAGGCTCCCGGTCCGCGTAGCCAAAAACGCCTCGAGCGGGATGTTCTCTTGTTTCAGGAAGCCCTGTGCCGGCAGGCTGCCGCCCCGCACCATCTCGATGACGGCAACCACCGAGGCCGAGGTGGTCCAAGCGATGGCGGTTCGCGACTTGCCGTTGATTTCGATGGGATAGTAGCCGCGTACGAATTCTTTGCGCTGCAGCCGGCCCTCCGCCCAGCCCTCGGCCGAGGCATGCACATAGACCACATCGGCATCGACCGGCGGCTTGGCGTTCGAGAGGATTTGCCCGGCAAGCTCCCGACGCTCGCGCATCAGCAGCTCGTGAAAAAAGAAGTTCATCAGCTGCACGTGGCCCGGATAGCGCATGGTCTTGTAGTCGAGATTGTCGACCCGCCCAGCAAAGGTTTCGCACATGGTGCCGAGCCCGCCAGAGGTGGTGAAGGCCTCGAGCTGCACGCCATCGACGTAGATCGTCTCGATCCACTCCATGGCGGTCACCATCTTGCGCACGCCCTCCTCGATGACCTCGCAATCATTGAGATATTCATTGACCACGCCCTCGGACGACCAGTTGAAGGCGTAGCCGAGCAAGCCGGTCGGATTTTGCGGCAGCGCGCCCACGCGCAAGCGGATGGAGCGCACTCGCTCGAACTGCGCCGCCAGATGCGCACCCACAATGCCGATGAAGCCCGGCGCCAAACCGCACTGCGGGGCCATCAAGCCTTTGCTGGTTTCAGCCAACGTCCGGATGTGCTGGGTGGTCGGCACATCTTCGGTCAGATCAAAATAATGCAGGCCGAGCTCGTGCGCCAAGCTGGCGACGTCTTTATTGAGCGCATACGGCAGGCAAGAAAGCACCGCCTGCTGACTGGCGAGCGCCTGCCGCAGCGCTGATGGGTCGGCTACATCGACACAGAGCGTTGCAAAGGGCTTTTCGGCGACGGTTCGCGCGTCGATCGCCGTCACCTTGAACCCTGCACCATGCAATAACTCGGCAGCGAGGTGACCCACCTTGCCGAGACCGAGTACGGCGATTTTTTCGAAGCTCATGCCTGCAATCTCCTGAAAATCTTTGGGCGTGGTTTGCACCCGGCTTGGTCTTGGGTTTGGGTTTGGGTTTGGGTTTGGGCTTGGCGCCCCAGACTAAATTTCGAAGCTCACGCCCTGCGCGAGCGGCAGTTTGTCGGAATAGTTGACGGTCGCAGTCTGGCGCCGCATGTAGGCCTTCCAGGAATCGGAACCACTCTCGCGACCACCCCCGGTTTCTTTTTCGCCGCCGAAGGCGCCGCCGATCTCCGCCCCCGAGGGTCCGATGTTGACGTTGGCGATACCGCAGTCAGAGCCTGCAGCCGACAAGAAGGTCTCGGCCTCGCGCAGATCACGCGTGAAAATGCATGACGAAAGCCCCTGCGGCACGTCGTTTTGCAGCGCGATAGCCTCGCTCAATGATTCGTAGCCGAGCACGTACAGAATCGGCGCGAAAGTTTCTTCGCGAACCGTCGCGGTCTGCGCGGGCATCTCGACGATGGCGGGTTCAACATAA
>JBJTAV010000130.1:0-3692 GCA_046091005.1 Gammaproteobacteria bacterium
ATTGGTGATGCAGGATCAACTCCAGTTATCACGAAGCCACCTGATGTGATTCTGCTCAATCATGTGCTTGAACACGCTCTAGATCCAGTGTCGCTCCTTCGACTGTTGCACGACTTGAGTGATGGGCACACGATGATTGTCGTGGGCGTTCCCTTACTTGAAACAATTCGTACCTGGCATTGGACAAATTTTTATCACATTGCCCACATCCACTATTTCTCGGCGAGATCCTTGAAGTTCGTAGCGCAGCAAGCCGGATTGGAGATGGTAAACGAGCAACCCAAAGTCGGTCTCATTACCTTTCGTCCGACGCAGAGTGTCTTGCCACTGATGAATAGACATAGCCGAAGAGCTGCTTTGCATAGTGCCTTCTTGTTGTTAGTTGGTTACATCGACTTCGAGTTTCGTACGCGCGCAGTTGTCCGCAGAGTGCTGGCTATGACCGGCCTATTGAATAGAGCCCGTCAGTTCCGAACACAGATGAAATCATGATTCGGGTCTTCATCGGGTACGACGACAACGAGTCGGTTGCGTATCACGTGCTGGCACACTCGATCTTGCGACACGCCTCGCAGCCGGTTTCGATCACACCGCTGGTGAAGCGCCACATGTCGTCGTTCTACCAACGGGAGCGGTCATCAATTGAGTCAACCGACTTCTCATTCACTCGCTTCCTGGTGCCATACCTGAGCGGTTACCAGGGCTGGTCGATGTTCATGGATTGCGACATGTTGATGACCGCAGACATTGCCGAGTTGTTTGCATTGTGCGACGACAAGTCCGACGTCATGTGCGTGAAGCACGACTATGTCGCACGTGACGACGTGAAGTTTCTCGGCGCCGTGCAGACCAAGTACGAAAAGAAGAACTGGTCGAGTGTGATGCTGTTCAACAACTCGGCATGCAAGGTGCTCACCCCGCAAGTAGTGGCCAATGAGAGCGGGTTGTATCTGCACCAGTTCAAATGGCTCTCGGGTGACGATCGAATCGGTGCACTACCGACGACATGGAACTATCTCGTCGGCGAGATGACGATGCCCGGTGTTCCGAAGTTGATTCACTACACCCTCGGCGGGCCCTACTTCGACGCCTATCGAACCTGTGAACACGCAGATTTGTGGTTTGCCGAGCAGCACTTGATGAATCATTCAGCGAAAGGCTGATGGGTACGTGACCGAATACTCGGGAGCGTACGTCTTTGCGCTCGCCAACGTAGTTGAGGCGGACAACATCACGCCTGTGATCTGGGAAGTGTCTCGTGACGGAACGCCGTGTCTCGTGGTAATCACTGATCGTGAAGTGTTCCAAGCGCAGCACGATGCCTGGTGGGTACATGAGCGACCTTCGGTCCGAGTAATCTGTCGCCCGGCATTTTGGGGTCCACCATCATTTCCTGAACGGTGTCATCGATTGTTATGGAATCGAGCTCTGCTAAGACGCTTCTTGCGGGCGCATCAGGTGACATTGGTGGTCATGGGGTGGCGCGAGGGTATTGGCCACGACTCAGTCTCGACGCTGCGACGAATTTTTCGTTGGTGGTCGACGGAGTATTACTCGCAACTGCAGTTCGCAGCTAAGGAACTCGGCATTTCGACAGTCGCAGTGCCTCATGGACATTCGACGAAGACCATTGTCATATCTAGTCGCCACATTGAAGAACGTAGTTCGGCGAATGGTGGACGACTACCGTTCGCTGATCGAGACTCGTTTGCTGCGTACGTATTTTGCTCGGGGTATCACCGCGATGCGATCGTGAAGAGCTCCGACATGAGCGCGGCCAACACCGTGGTGTGGGGCAGCCCGCGCTTCAACGATGCGTGGGTGCCGCGGCTGTATGCGCAGGCCCCTGTGGTGAACCTGCCAGTGCTTGCCAAGGGGGCACTGCGACGAGTGCTGTTTTTCGTTCCCAAGTGGCAAAACTTGGTCGACCGCGCATCCACGATGCAGCTGATTGCCGCATTGGGTGCTGATAACCGTTTGCAGTTGGTGGTGCGCGGCCACCTGCGCGCCGATGCAGCAGCCCTCGCACACGAAGAGCGAGCAGCGCTCGAGCGCGGCAACGTGGTGTTGATAACTGACGATGTTTCATCGGCGAGCCTCATCAAGGCTTGCGACGTTGTCGTCGACATCGACTCGAGCATTGCGTTCGATGCGGTGCTACTTGGCAAGCCGTACGTGCGACCGCGCTATTTGCAAGATTCGTCGGTGAAGACGATTTGGGACGAGCTTGGTGGCGCGCACCAAACAGCGTCGATCGACGACACGATTCGACTACTCACGAGCGACACGCTGCTACCTGCGGTGCGTCATCCCTCGTTCGACGACGTGGTATTCGGTGGCAGCGGCACTGATGTACTGGCGCGGTATCGCGACGGTCTGCGCTCGGTGACTGCTCAGAGTCGCGTCTGAATCACCCGACCGACCACGTCAGAGGTCGGCAGTGTGGTTACCACGAGTGATCGCTTCAGCCAGCGGTCGGTGCCGTCGTAGCGAGGTACGAACGGGGTTCGCCCGTGCACCGCACGATGGTTGTCGATAACGAGCAAGTCACCGGAACGCAACACCACGTGCTTGGTCGACTGCTTCACCGCGGCGTGTAGGGCAGTCAACGCTAGCGAAGCACGTGCCGTGATTGCCGACATGAGCAATTCGTCGTAGACGAAGACCCAGCCGTTGTGCAGACGGGTGAGTGGTGTGATTGCGACTTGGGCGTCGGGTTCGCCGTGGGTCATGAAGCTCGGGTCGACGGTGGTGACGAACTCGCTGATCTGCAGCGCCTCTAGGTGGTCGGGGGAAAGGTTTTGCACTACATCGTTGACATAGGCGTAGGTGGTTGCCGCCTGCGGGTCGCTGCGCAGGCACAACAGCACCACATAGCACGGCTTGTGTGGGTGAAACGCAGTCTCGGTGTGCGAACCAAGCATCACCTTTGATGACGTCGACACTTGTGCGCGTTCGGACGATGTCACCGGAAAGATGTCTTGAATGAGCCGGCCGTCTTGTTCGCGGTCGTAGCCGACTGCGCGACCAATGTCGTCGGCAAACTGCAGCAGCGCGCGGGTGGCGGCCGGGCAGGCGTCGAAGTTGTGGCCGACTGTGGTGGGTGTGGGTGGCACCACACCGGTGAAGTAGTCGTGAATGAGCGTGATTGCCGACGTCGATGCCGAACCTGGCGCGAGCGTGTCGGTGCGATTCATGCGCATCAGGATGCCCGCAAATGCACTGCGAAAACCGCGACTTTGTGCGTTAGCATCGCCATATGGCAGAGGAAATAGAAGCACTAGACACTGTCGACCGTGAAATTCTCAGTGTTCTCAAAGATGACGCCCGAATCCCATGGCAAATGCTTGGCGAACGGGTGGGGCTTTCGGCAAACGCAGCAGCCGACCGCGTGCGCCGGTTAATACGTCGCAAGATCATTTCGCGATTCACCGTGACCGTCGACCAGCGGCGGCTGGGTCGGTCGCTCAGCGCAATCATCGATGCCCGCATCGCCACCACGCCCAAGTTCGACGACGCGCTGCGCAAACGTGATGATGTGGTGTGGGCGGCGCACGTTACGGGGGTGCCGGACGTGAAGATTCTGGTTGCCTGCGAAGGAACCGAAGGGTTGGACCAGTTTCTGCAATGGCTGCACAAGCAAGGGGCCACCGACACCCGCACCGATGTGGTGCTGCGCCCCATCTTGTAGG
>JBJTAV010000131.1:0-20789 GCA_046091005.1 Gammaproteobacteria bacterium
GGTATAGGCATGTCCTGGGAACTGCCGTTATCGCATTACGCGAAGCGCGCACTGATGATCGGTCATCAGCTGGGCGATGAAGATCATCACCTTTCGCGCTTCATTTCTTTGGCAGCCACCGGCTGAGCGTAAATCCACAAACTAAGCGTAAATCATGAAGAACCTTTTTTCAGTCAGCGGCAAAGTCGTGCTGGTCACGGGCGGCTCGCGCGGTATTGGCGAGATGATTGCCGCCGGGTTTTTGGCCAACGGTGCCAAGGTCTACATCAGTTCGCGCAAGGCGGAGAGTTGTCAGGCGACTGCAGATCGCCTCGCTCGCGAGTATGGTGCTGAGTGCGTCGCGCTTCCTGCTGATCTGTCAAAGATGGAAGGCATTGCGGCCTTGGCTGCGGCGCTCGCGGCGCGCGAGAAATCCCTCGATGTACTCGTCAATAACGCGGGCGCCTCCTGGGGCGCTCCGCTTGGTGAGTTTCCGGAACTGGGCTGGGACAAGGTCATGGATACGAACGTGAAAGGCGTGTTCTTTTTGACCCAAGCGCTGCTGCCCATGCTGCGCGCCGCGGGTAACCAAGAGACGCCATCACGAGTCATCAACATCGGCTCGATCGATGGGATCGGCACACCCGTCTTCGAGACCTACTCTTACGGTCCCTCGAAAGCCGCACTGCATCACCTTACGCGAATGCTCGCGGCACGCCTGGTACGCGAGCACATCATCGTCAATGCCATTGCGCCCGGTCCCTTCCCCACTTGGATGCTGAGCACGGGCGTAGGTTTTGGCGGCAAAGTGGAGGGTGATGGGGTCGACTGGTCGGTGGTCGGTCGTAACAACCCGCGTGGTCGCGTGGGCACGCCCGAAGATATCGCGGGTCTCGCCATGTTTCTCGCCTCGAGGGCCGCCGCCTACACCGTGGGTGAGGTCATCACCTGCGACGGCGGACTCTTGGTGGCGAAATGAGCGGAGCCCCACCCCTGACTCGAGCCAGAGAATTCTTTGCCGTACTGATTGCGTGGCTGTTCGTATCGATCACAGCCGTCGCTGCCGATTCGCAGGTCTGTGAGGCAGCGCTAACCGATACAGCCCGCAACGATCGTATCGTGCCCGTGCGTATACGCCTGCCGGCGGGCGATGCATCAGTTCCGCTCGTGATTTTCAGCCATGGACTTGGTGGCAGCCTCGATGCCGGGACGCGCTGGGCACAGGCGTGGACGCGCGCAGGTATCGCGGTCATTCACGTCCAACATGCCGGATCAGATGAATCGCTGTGGCGAGGACGCGCGCAGCCGGACATCGGCTCGGCACTCAGGGGCGCGATGTCGGCAGAGCAGCTGCTTGCGCGATTGGACGATGTAGCCTTCGTACTCGATCGCGTGGAGCGCGATAAAACTTTGGGCGAATGCTCGCTGCAGAGACTTGATCGTAATCGGATTGGCGTCGCCGGTCACAGTTTCGGAGCGCACACGGCACTCGGCGTCGCAGGTCAACGTTTGCCGATCGCGGTGCAACCGCGCGGCGCGGCAGACCCTAGAGTACGCGCCGCGATCGCATTCAGCCCCGCGCCACCCGTCTCCGGCAAGGATGCCGACGCCTTCGGCAACATCGTGATGCCGGTGCTGTCGATCACCGGCACCGAAGATGGCGATCCTCCGCTCATCGCATCGGTACGCTCGCTGACTCCGGCGGATCGCGAACGGCCCTACAAGGCCATGCGCCCGGGCAGCAAATACCTGCTTGTGCTCGACGGCGCAGACCATATGGTGTTCAGCGGCAATGTTCAACGTCGACGCGCTAACGATAATGACGAGCGCGTCAGCGGCATTGTGGAAGATGTCACCACGCGCTTCTGGAAAAGCACGCTCTTCGTTGATCCGCCCGATCTGTTGCAGCCCCCCAAGATGCTCTCGCCGAGAGATCGTTGGCAGACGAAGTAGCCGAGCATTTTTCGGACAAGCGCCGCTTTCCTGCTTGAAGCAGAAAGTGGAGATCGCGGGAGCGTAATGACTGAGCCACTCAAAACGCCTTTGGGTCTGCAGCGGCTTGAACGGGCGTACGCGCCCTGCCGTCACGGGCAAGTGCATTTGCGTCGCGCCGGTAACAGCGATGCAAAACCCCCTGTGCTCTGCTTTCACCAAGTGCCCAACTCCGGGCAGATTTACGAGCGGTTCCTCGAACGCCTCGGCACAGATCGTCTCGCGATCGCCTTCGACACACCAGGTTACGGCATGTCGGACCCCGTGCCCGATCCGCAGAGCATCGAGAGTTATGCCGAGACGCTCGGTGATGCGATCCGTGCGCTCGGACTCGCGGACCGTCCGGTCGATCTCATCGGTTACCACACGGGCGCCGCAATCGCCGCCACGCTGGCAAGCCGCGGTGGCCTCGCCGTGCGCCGGATGGTGCTGGTAGCGGTTCCCGTGTTCTCCGCGGCAGAGCGCGCGAGCTTCGGTGCGCTGCCACCGATTCCCTTTGACGAAGACGGTGCTTGGGCGCGCGAGGAATGGCGTCGCTCTTGGCACTGGCGCGGCCCCGGGCAATCGCCCGCGAGCGTGCTGCGCACCTACGCCGAAAAAATGCGTCCCGGTGCGCGTGAGCGCGGCGCCCGCGCGATCGCCGCGTTTGACATGGCCGCAGCACTGCACGCCGTGACCACGCCGCTGCTGCTCATGCGTCCGAAAGATGATTTGTGGGAAGCCACCGCCAGAGCCTTCGAACTGCGACCCGACGCCAGCCACATCGAGCTGCCCGATCTCGGTCATGGCGTCTGGGAAGTTGCGCCTGAGCGCCTCGAAGGTATCGCTCGCGATTTTCTTGATCGCTGAAGCGCTTCAAGCGATCAATCTAGAACGCACTCTCTCCAGTGATGGCACGCCCCAGTATCAAGGCGTGAACATCATGCGCGCCTTCGTAGGTGTTCACGGTCTCGAGATTCGCCGCGTGGCGCATGACGTGATAATCGCCGGAGATACCGTTGCCACCGTGCATATCGCGTGCAAGTCGCGCGATCTCCAAGGCTTTGCCGCAGTTGTTGCGCTTCATCATTGAAATCGCCTCGGGAACCCACGCACCCTGATCGAGCAGTCGGCCAAGGGCGAGCGCCCCCTCGAGGCCGAGCGCGATGTCGGTCTGCATATCAGCAAGCTTTTTCTGCACCAGCTGGCGCGAGGCCAGCGTACGCCCGAAGAGGCGCCGCTGACTGACGTAGTCGCGGGCCGCATGAAAACACGACTCCGCGGCACCCATCGCACCCCAGGAAATACCGTAACGCGCCTTGTTCAGGCATGAAAACGGTCCGCGCATCCCGCTCACCCCCGGCAGCATCATGCTGGCGGGCACGAAAACATCGGACATGACGATCTCACCGGTGATCGAGGCGCGCAAAGATAATTTGCCGTCAATCCGTGGTGTCGAAAAACCGGGCGACGAACGCTCGATCAAAAATCCGCGAATGGTGTCGTCGAGTCGTGCCCAGACCAAGGCCACATCGCAAAGCGGCGAGTTGGTGATCCACGTCTTTGCGCCGTTCAGCAGATAACCATCCTCAACCCGGGTTGCCGTCGTTCGCATAGAGGCTGCATCCGAGCCGCCATCGGGTTCCGTCAAACCGAAACACCCCACAATCTCACCCCTGGCCATCCCGGGCAGGAACCGTCGACGTTGTTCCTCGCTGCCGAATGCGTGGATCGGATACATGACGAGCGAGGACTGCACACTCATCGCTGAGCGATAACCGCTATCGATCGCCTCGATTTCCCTCGCGATCAGTCCGTAGGCAACATGCCCGAGCTCGGCGCACCCATATTCGACTGGCAACATCGCCCCGAGCAGACCGAGAGCACCCATTTCATTGAGGATCTCGCGATCAAAACGCTCTTCCGCATAGGCCGACACGACCCGCGGCAACAGCTGTTCACGGGCGTAATCGCGAGCGCTCTGCTGGACCATGCGCTCCTCATCGCTCAGTCTGGAGGCGAGGTCGAGCGGATCGTCCCAGCGAAAGATCTTTTTGGTTTGGTCTTGGGTCATGTCGCCGCCTATTCGCGTTGCCGAAGCCTATGTCGCTGAACCTTCCCCGTCGTCGTCTTCGGCAAGGCATCGACGAACTCGATGGCGCGCGGATATTTGTAGGGCGCAATCGTCTGCTTCACGAAATCTTGCAATTCTTTGATGAGGGCGGGACCTGCCGCACAGTCACCGGCTGCCACCACGAACGCCTTGACGATGAACCCGCGCGACTCATCCGGCGCGCCGACCACCGCGCACTCGCGCACCGCGGGGTGTGCCAGCAAGGCGGACTCGACCTCGGGACCCGCAATGTTGTACCCCGAAGAGATGATCATGTCGTCAGCGCGCGCCTCAAACCAAAAATAACCGTCGTCATCGACACGATAACGATCACCCGTAATGTTCCAGCCGTTGATCACGTAAGAGCGTTGACGCGGATCGTCGAGATAGCGACAGCCGGTCGGTCCCTTCACGGCAAGACGCCCCGATGAACCGCGAGGTAACGGCGTAGCGTCATCGCCGAGCACGCAGGCGGTGTATCCCGGCAGCGGTTTCCCGGTTGCACCCGGACGGATCTGCTCGCCGCTTGCCGCAATGAAAATGTGGATCATCTCCGTAGCACCGATCCCGTCGATCAAGCGGATACCGGTGGCCTCATGCCAACGCTCCCAAGTGCTGCGGGGCAGCGGTTCTCCTGCCGAAACGCATTGGCGCAGGCTCGGCAGGCTGCGCCCATGCAGCAAAGGCAACATGGCACGGTATTGGGTCGGTGCGGTCAGCATGCAGGTGGCATGGTGTCTTTCCGCCGCCTCGAGCAAGGCCTGCGGCGAGGGCTGCTCGATCAAAATACTTAACGCCCGCGCATGCAACGGAAAAACCAGGAGCGCACCCAGACCAAAGGTAAATCCGAGCGGCGGGCTGCCCACGCAGCTATCCTCGGGACCAAGACCAAGTAATCCCTGACCTACGACTTCGGCCATCACCATGACATCACGATGGAAATGCATCGTGGCCTTGGGAACGCCCGTCGTCCCCGAGGTGAACGCCAGCAAACAGACATCTTCGGCGGCAGTGTCGACGTTCCCGAACTGCGGCAACTGAGCCTGCATCGCTTGCTCAAGCTCACCGTCGCCATAGAACATGACCGATCTCAAGAGATGGCCTTTGTCGCCCTGCTGACGCAGTGCTGCGATCGTGCTGTTCAATTCTTCGCACAGGCGCGCATCGCAGAGCGCATGACTGATCTCTGCACGCTCGACGATGACCTCGAGCACGCGCGCCCGAAGCATCGGCATGGTGGTCACGGCAATCGCACCCTCCTTCATCACCGCAAGCCATGCAGCAACGAGAGTCGGATTATTCGGGCCGCGCAGCAGCACCCGATTACCGGGTACGACGCCCATCTGCCTAACGAGCACATTGGCGATGCGATTGGCGTCGGCGAGCAGATCCCCGTAACTGACGGTTCTCTCGCCGCACGTCAACGCGGGGCGATCGGCATGGCCCTCGTGCACGGCATCGTCAAGCAAGCGGCTCGCACAGTTCAGTTGTTCAGGAAACTGTAACGAGGGCAGCTCGAAGAGGAACTGCGGCCACTGCTCGCGCGGCGGCAGTCGCTCGGTGGCAAAAGTATCAATATGCGCAGATACAGGCATGGCTCACTCACTCGTCCATGAACAGTGCCGTCCCCTCGGTCAGTTCGCGGCGGTTATAGACGCGAAACGCGATGAGCGTTTCCGAATCGAGGATTCCGCTCAGCGAGTGAATGTGACCGCTGACAATGTCGGCGAGATCTTCGTTGCGTTTGGCGCGAATGATGGCAACGAGGTCATAACGGCCTGCGACCGAAAATACCTCGCTCACGCCTTTGACTTCAGCGATTTCCGCGGCCAGCGCGGCGCTGCGCGCAGGCTGCGCCTTGATCATCACCATTGCCGTTACTGCCATCTGAGCACCTCCAAAAATTTCGCGAAAGATCAACGTACCGTCAGGTCACGGCATGCCGCGTGACCGTGGCGGACCCGTGTTGTCGCCAGCGGTCGAGCTCCTCACGCAGGATCTGCACCGCATCGCAAATATCGATGTAACGCCGATTCAGCGGCGTGAACCCGAAACGCAGCAGCTTGGGGGCGCGAAAATCGCCTATCACGCCGCGACCGATGAGTTGCTGAATGAGGGCATAGCCATCGACATGAGCAAAAGACACGTGACTGCCACGCCGCTCGGGATCTCGCGGCGAGGCGAGCTCGAGCGCGGTCTCTGGACCCTGCGCCTCGATCAGCGCAATGAAAAGTTCCGACAACGCGATCGATTTTTGCCTGACCAGATTCATGTCGATAGGCTCGAAGACGCTCAAAGCGCCATCGAGCGCCGCAAAAGAGAGCATCGGCGGTGTGCCGCAGCGGTGTCTCGTCATGCCATCGGCAGGGGCGTAGTCATCAAGGAAGTCGAAGGGCTTTGCGTGACCCAGCCATCCCGAGAGCACGGGCTGCAGATCGCCCTGCAGATCGCGGCGCACGTACATGAAGGCCGGCGCCCCCGGGCCACCGTTCAAATATTTATAGGTGCAGCCGACCGCAAAATCGGCGCGCGCGGCTGACAGGTTGACCGGCAGAGCCCCCACCGAATGCGAAAGATCCCAAAGAATTCGGGCACCCTCGGCGTGCGCGCGGGCGGTGAGCGCCGTCATGTCGAACATCTCGGCGCTCTGGTAATGGACGTGTGTCAGCACGACGAGAAAGGTCTCGCGATCGATGGCGGCTGCGATCTGCTCGCGCGGCAGCATCTGCAGTTCGAGTCCCGGCACCAGCGCCGTCAAGCCCTGCAGGATGTATGGATCCGTCGGAAAATTGCCGCACTCGGTGATGATTTTGTGACGACTGCCACGGCTGCGGGCCGCTGCCGAGGCCAGCTTGAAAAGATTGACGGAAGTTGAATCGCAGACCATTACCTCATCAGCGGCCGCACCGACGAGTGGTGCAATCCGCGCCCCGAGCCGCGCCGGCATGTTGATCCAGCCGTGGATATTCCAGCTCTTGATGAGATCGGTGCCCCACTCGGCCGTGGTCGTCTGCTCGATGCGCTGCGCAGCGGCTGCAGTCAGCACCCCCAAAGAATTACCGTCGAGATAGATGACTCCGGGCGGCAGCTTGAACGCGGCACGGTACGCGGCGAGCGGATCGGCCGCATCGAGTGCGAGACACTCTTCGCGTGTGCGTGGCGATACGGAATGCGATGGAATTGCGCCGGATGACATCATTTGAGTTCACGCAAGACGGCGCGTACAGGAGTCGCCTCGATGCCCGCGATCGGCAGGGGCAATGCGATCAACTCGTAGCGCCCTTCCGGGACGTCATCGAGTACTAACCCTTCGAGTATCCCCATGCCGGCACTATGCGCCGCCTGATGAGAACGCAATGCCTTGCAGGTCTCGGGATCAATCGAGGGCGCATCGGTACCGATCAAGCGGCAACCCCGCGCAGCCAGTGCTTCGATGAGCGCTGGGTCGATGGCTTTGAAGTTCGCGGGCCAGCACGACCAGTCAGCCTTGCCAAAGCTGCGCAGCAAAACGCGCTCGAGCTGCGCCGGGAGTCGGCCAAGCACATCGCTGGCTGAAATCACGGCGCCTGCGGCGCTGACATCGAGCAGCTCGCAGGGTCCTAAGAAAACGTCGAGTTCAAGTTCATCGAGCGCGGGCGCATCGCCACGAACGTGCCGCGAACACTCGGCATGAGTGCCTGACTGCGTCGACATGGACAGTCGATGCAAGGTGACACTCGAGCCCTCACCGGCTGCGGCGGTCAAACCGCACTCGAAAGCGTGATCGCCCGGCCACACCGGCAGAGCGGGCCTCAGACGCTGCGAGATGTCGTACAGGCGAGGGCCCGTCACATGCGGGTCCTGACGGTCCAAAGTTCCGGGAAAAACCTGAGATCGAGTGCGCGCACGAGATATGACACGCCGCTCGAGCCGCCGGTGCCGCGCTTGTAACCGATGATGCGCTCGACGGTCTTCATGTGACTGAAGCGCCACACCTGAAACTGATGCTCGACATCCACGAGCTTTTCGGCGAGCTCATATAAATCCCAATATTTCTGCGGATCCCGGTAGACGCAGGCCCACGCCGCTTCAACCTCGGGGCGGGCGGCATACGGCACACTGTAATCCCGATCGAGCACATCGGCGGGTAGCGCGATCCCTTCCTGGTGCAACAGACGCAGCGAAAGATCGTAGACGCTAGGTTCGCGCAGCACGCGCTCGAGTACTGCATGCGCCTCGGGATTCTGGCGGTGCGCACGCATCATGACGGGGTTCTTGTTGCCGAGCATGAATTCGATTTGTCGATACTGATACGACTGGAAGCCCGAGCTCTGACCGAGGGAGCTTCTGAACGAGGAATAGTCCGCCGGGGTCATCGTGGCCAGCACGGCCCAGGACTCGGTCAACTGCACCTGAATTCGCGACACGCGCGCGAGCATCTTGAACGCGGGCCCCGGATTGCCTTGAGCGATCTCGCGCATGGCAGCGCCAAGCTCGAGAATGGCGAGCTTCATCCAGAGCTCGGAGGCCTGATGCACGATGATGAACATCATCTCGTCATGCGCGCCCGAGCGGGGTCGCTGCAGGGCTAGCAGCCCCTCGAGGTGTAGATAGCCCCCATAGGACAGATCGGTGTCCCAGTGAATTGACTGATCAGTCAGGTCCACGGCCGAAGGAGACTGCTTGTCGTTACTCACCCTGCCCCACCCTCAAAAGCTGCCATGACAAAAGCTGCCAGAAAGGAAGAGTACGCTCGGCGATGGCATAATCAATTTCATCGTATCCAAGATCACGTTGAAAATAATTCAATATGCCACGACTCGATCTGCGGCACCTTGCCATGCTCCGGGCCATCGCCGAATCCCGCAGCCTTGCGGATGCGGCCATCACACTGAACCTGACGCCCTCCGCGTTGACGCATCGCCTCAAAGAAGCCGAGCGGCGACTCGGCTGCAAACTCGTCGAGCGTAACCACAGCCCCGCCACATTCACGGAATCGGGTCAGCGCCTGTTGCTGGCTTCGCGCAGCATCCTCGCTGAGCTCGATCGGGCCGAGGCAGAGGCCGGCGCCGCCGATCACGCAAAACGCCATACGGTGCGCTTGAGCGGATCGACCTTGTGTGGATACGGCTGGCTTGCCGATCTCGTTCGTGCGCTCGAGACCTCACACCCGCTGATCGACCTCGAGGTGGTGACCGATGTCGCCATGGACCCGATCCGCGCTCTCAAAAAACATGCCATCGAGCTCGCCGTCATGCCCGAGCGCACGCGCGATGCGCGTTTGCGCAATGTGCCTTTGTATCGCGACGAGATGGTCGCCGTGGTCCCCCGCGGGCACCCCTTGTCGGCTCGCGGTCACGTCGAGATTCGTGACGTGGCCAATGAAACCTACATCGCCAACAGCATCACACCCGAGATCGGACGCGAGTACAGCCGGCTCTTCGAACCCGCAGGCATACGCCCGAAACGAGTGCTGCAAGCGGGGCACATCGAAGCGGTGCTCGGTGTGGTGCGCGCTGGTGTCGGCGTGACCATCGGCACACGCAGCGCCGTCATGCCCTTCACCACAGGCGGCGAACTGACGCTGCTGCCGCTGACCTCATCGGGACAATTTTTGACGTGGTATGCGACGTGCTTTGCCGTGGGCAAAGAAACCCGCCCCGCGCGGGAAGTTGTGGCCACGCTGGCGCGCATCACGGCGATGTAAGCTCGTCAATGCGCTGACCGGGTCAAGGAAAAGCCGGATCGCGATGAACTTCCTTGCCATTGAAAATAGTCAGCAGCACTCTGGTTGAATCGATACTCTCGGGATCCACATCAAAAAGGCTCTGCTCCAGCACGATCATATCGGCCATTTTGCCGACCGAGATTGAACCCACTCTGTCGTCGTGTCGCATCGCATACGCGCCATTCCTCGTGAAAATCCTGATCGCAGTGGGAAGATCCACAGCCTGATCTGCGGTATACGCCTCGCCGGGAGCCGTATCGGGGTTACGGCGCGTCAACATCGCCTCCATGGCCCTCCAAGGATTTGTGTTCGGACCCGGCGTTGGCCAGTCAGAGCCGTAGACAGCCGTCGCACCGGCTTCCACCAAAGACCTGATTTGCCATAGCCGTCGGCCGCGCGACTCCCCGAGAGACAAAGTCAGCTGCTCGATGATCGAGTTCGGGAACCAGGCCACGGGCGTCAGGTCCGCGACTGCATTCAAAGCTGCAAAGCGCGGAATATCGTCGGGATGAAGTAGCGCGGGATGCGCGATCTCGTGGGGAATTCCCGAATCACCATTGGCGAGTCGGGCCGCCTGAATTGCGTCAAGAGCCGCGCGTCGTGCGGCATCACCGCCGCAGTGCATTTTGACCGAGACCCCAGCCTTGTCGAGACGGATCAAGTACTCTTTCAGCTTCTCGCGCGGAACCAGAAATTCGCCGCGGTAATTGCTTCGTCTCTGTGGGTCGTTGACGTAGGGCTCGAGAAATGCAGCTTTTCGCGCACCTGCGGACCCATCGACGAAAATTTTGACGAAATCCGGATTGATGAGGCTCGTTCGAAACTGGCCGCGACTATCGATCGCTCTCACCTGATCTTCGATCGATCCGATTTCTGTTCGCAACGCTAACGCAGTCGCAACGCGCAACGTCAGCAAACCCTGCTGCTGTGCCGCCAGATAGACCCGCAGGTTGTTCGCTGGAACTGAGGCGTCTTTGATTGAAGTGACGCCCTGTCGATTGAGATCGCGAACCAGCGCAGCAAGCGCTGTGACAACCTGCTCGGGCGTGTACTCCGGAATGCGGGACTCGACCAGACTTACTGCCGTCTCGAATAGCAGACCCGTCGGCTCGTCAGTCGTCGGGTCACGACGTATGAAGCCGACGCCAGGATCTTTGGTGTTTCGGTCTATACCAGAAGCCTGCAGCGCCGCACTGTTAACCCAGGCTGCGTGGCCTCCTGCACTACGAAGAATGACCTTGTGATTTGGCGTCACCGCGTCAAGCTTTTCACGACTATTTGACGGCAACCGCTCAAGAAATGCAGTGTCGAAATAACCGCCCCGAATCCAGCCGCCGGTCGGCTGCTGATCGGCACATGACTTCACTCGGCTAAGGATGTGTTCGATGGATGAATCTGGCGGAAAGTTGCAGGCGTACAGCGCCGTGAGTGCGCCATTCAGCGGATGGATATGCAGGTCATGTATCCCGGGCATCGCCATGCGTCCGCCGAGATCAATGACCCGAGTCTGCGGGCCGACGAGAGACGATACCGAACTACGGTCCCCAACAGCGACGAACCTACCGTCACGAATCGCAACAGCACTCGCCCACGGCTGCGAGTCATCGAGAGTGTAGATACGGCCATTCAGAAGGACTGAATCCGCCGACTCACCACCAAAGGCGATCAATGGCCAAAGAAATGCTAAAACCTTGACTGCCTTTTTCGACATGTTCAATCTCCGCAAAGCACGCACCAGCTCTTCACTTTGCAAGTCGATCGAGAAATTCGTTTATCGCAACCGTAATACCATCGTCCGCCGTACCGAAGTCACGCATTATCCCTCGGTGCGTCTGCTCCAGGTCACCGTAGCTTTGCGCCTCGGCACCGACCTTGCGAAGAGCCGCGACGAAGCGCTCCGACTGTACTTTGGAAAGCGTATTTCGGAATGCGCCGGCGGGGCTGGTATCAAAAGTGCCGGTGTAAATGACTAGTGTTGGTGAATAACTGCGACCGACACGAACGTGAGAAATCGGCGAAGCCGCCTGCTGCGCTGCGAGGTCCGAACTGAAGACTTTGCGCAGATTGGCCGGACTGACCGGAACGCCTAGCGAGGGAGCCTCAACGATTGCCTGCGGGATGTCGTAGGAGTTGACATCGAGCGCTATGACGCCCTTCAGTACCGACAAGTCGAGCCCCTGCGTACGAAGATAAGTTTCATCGGTACTGAGCAATGCGACGAGATGGGCACCCGCCGAGTAACCCATCAGGATGATTTTCCGTGGATCGCCCTTGTGATCACGGATATTCGTGGATACCCACTTCAGTGCCGCCGCGATGTCGGTCGTTTGCTCGCGGAAGGTGATACCCGGCAGCGCCCCGTCCGCAACCAACCGGAAACCGACACTTACCACCACCATGCCTCGCTTCTCGAAATACTCCAAAAACCTCGGAGCCAACTGCACATTTGATTTGTTTCCGCTAACCCAACCGCCGCCGTGAACGAAGACGAGCACCGGCGAGCCTTCGGCACGACCCTCGGAATACACGTCGAGGCTCTTCAAGTCAGCGGGTGCGCCGACAATGGCGCTGTGCTGAAACGTCACCGGTACCCGATTTGCTGCGTCGACCGTACTCCAGGCGATGCCGAACCAAAAAACAATGAAGATTTTGAGTTTCATTTCTTTTTACCCTTTGATCGAATCCGGACTTACTTCCAGATGCCGGCGGATGAAAGCGATACCGATCAAAGACAGCAGAAGGACAACGCTTATTCCAAAGAAAAAAGGCGTCAGCCCGGTGCCCAGACTCACGAGGAACCCGCCGCCAAATGCGCTGCCTATTGCCCCGAGCCGCGACACTCCAGATGCCCAACCAACTCCGGTCGAGCGGATGGCGGTGGGGTAGATGTGAGTGGCAAGCGAAAATAAAGAGGCCTGCAATCCCAGAATGCAGGCGCCACACAAGCCGAGCAATGCGGTGATCAGATAGCTTGAAGAGCCCGCATCCGCGACCACACCGGTAACCAGAGTAGTGACCACCGCACAACTCGCGATCGACAACATCAAGCCTCTTGATCCGCGACGGCCCAAGAAGTAGGCCAATCCCAGAGCGGCGATCACCCCGCCAAGGTTGAAAAACAGCGCCCCACGCAAGGCAATGGTCAGAGGTAATCCGGAATTCGCGAGCACGAGCGGCAACCAATTGAAAAAACCATAGACGGCGAACAGGCTGGTAATCATGGTCAACCAGATTGCCAAGGTGTCGCGACGCCAGCGAGACGAGAGCAGTGCCGATACGCCGATCTTTTCGGACTGCTCGACTTCCTCGCGAACGATGAATCGATCATCTGCAGAAGCTTGTGATGATGGAGACATTCGATTGAGCAAGGCTGCCAGTTTTGCCGCATGAAGGGAGTCTCTCGCCAGAAAACGTGGCGACTCCGGTAACAGGAATGCGCAGGCCATCATCACCACCGCGGGCAATATGCCACCCACGATCAGTGCACCGCGCCAACCGTAGACTGGAATCAGGACGGCCGAAATCTGCGCACCGATGACACCGCCCACAGGTACACCGACAATGATCAAAGCGACTGCAACTTGTCTGACGCGCTTGGGCGAATACTCGAGCATCAGCGTGGCACAGTTAGGCAATAAACCGCCAAATCCGAGACCGGCAACAAACCGCCACAGACCTAAGGAGGTGAGCGATTCTGCTGTCGCCGCGCCGAACGCAGTGATCACGATGAGCCCCAGAGAAAAAAGCACCCCGGTTCGCCGTCCATATCGATCACCAAAGTTTCCCAGAAAAAATCCGCCGATGGCCATGCCGACGAGGCTTGCGGCGAGAACGCCGCCGAGCGCGGATTTTTCGAGGCCCCATTCGAGCAGCAAAGTTGGTGCGATGAAGCCAATGACCTGAATGTCATATCCATCGAAAACCATGGCGGCGAAAGCAAGCACGGTCACCAAGGCAGGCAGCCCTCGGTACGGCGCCTTGTCAACGATATCGATCACGTCAACATTTTTCATAGCCTCCCCCTGGACGGTTTGTCGTCGTCAAAAACTCATCCGACCTCTGAATTTTTAATCGCGAGATATCTCAAAGAAACGTGCTTAGATTTTTTGCTGACAGCACGTTATGTGTCAGGACGACCTTCCTGCGCGCGATCAGCCAGCCGTCGCCATGGCGACGCAGCAAATCCTCGCGATTACCGACGACCACATCTTCCTCTGTTTCGAGACGACTTCTGAACATCAGGAAGTTCGAGAAAACTTGGAACTCCCCGGTGTTGGTTGCCGGCTCGACTTCGATATTGGTGATGAGATGCGTAGTACGCGATGGGGGCTCCTCAGCCCAGGCGGTTCCGGTTTCCAGGCGCTCTACCCGCATGCGCAGAGTCACCTTGGTGTCGTCCATGTAGGCCAATTCGTCACGCCTGGTGATTTCAGCGCCCTGAAGCTCGACCTTGCCACCGGTTATCGCATGACTTTTGTTACCGAATCGGGTGGATCGAATCGGCACCCAGTACTGCAGGTCGTCCGCCAGAAGATCGAGCCAGTCTCTGTATCTGCGTTGGTCAAGAAGCCTTGCTTCAAGATAAAGGAATAGTTCGATGGATCGATGGTCCTCAGGACTCATGCGAAATACCCCGTGTCTGTCCTTGCGGGACGCACTCCATGAGTGCTGCCCACCGCTCATAAAACCCGAGCTGATTGGTCTCGCTCGGCATGTCATTCATTCGACCGGGGAAGTCAACCTCCTCGCGAGCAGTTCGCAGACGGAGCATGTAATTGAATCGCGGATCTTCCGGCAGCGGTACACGACTGCAGGAATGGCATTCCTTGAAATTCTCGCCATCGTCCTGCTCGAAAGTAGACGCTGGTCCCGACTGACCTCTGAGCGTCTCGAGTCGGATGAATTCTTTGAAAGCGGGATCCGCAGCGGAGTCGACAATGCACCACGACCACATCTCGACCTTGTCGGGCCCCTTTGGATGCCAAATACGAAAGGTTCTGAATGCCCCTGCAACGACGAAGCCGAAATTGGGAAATACGGCACCGTTCACCGGCCAGACGCTGGCGCGTGGCTGACCCAATCGCGCCTCGGCTTCGGCTTGATGGTCCTCGACATAGGCTTTCATCAACGGCAGATCGGTTCGCAGTGGTTTGCGGAACAAACACAAGCCATGACCATTGCCGGCGGCGACCGAATAACCCGGGGTGCTCAAGCGCTCTGACGGACGACTGTAGAAACCAGCAACCATCCCTGAATGATGCGTGACTGGAGTGTGGTAACTGTCGCCGACGTGATTATCGGAGACGAATTTCCAGTTGCACTGAATCGTCCACTTTTGCGTACCACCAACAAATTCAGTTCCACCCTCTCGACGGTCGAGAATGATGTCGAGGTAGTGCGCCATGTCACCGAGGTAGTCGACCAGAGACGGAGCCGTCGGATCCCAAGTCCCGAACACGAGCCCTTTGTAGTTCGCGATCTTTCCGACAGGCACCAAGTCCCATTCACCGAGCTTCATTTTTTCGGGGTAACCGTCCGGGTGCCGAGGTACGGCCTGGAGGCGCCCGTCGTTGCGATACACCCAGCCGTGATAGGAACACATGAAGGTGTTCGCGTTCCCTGCGTCAGCCCGGCAAATCCGCATGCCGCGATGCCGGCAACTGTTGAAGAAGGCGCCGAGGACGCCGCTCTTGCTGCGGGTCACGATAATCGGCACTTCACCCATGTAGGTGGTGATGAAATCACCGGGATTTGCCAACTGGCTCTCGTGCGCGAGAAACAGCCAGCATCTGCCAAAGATTCGCGTGAGTTCCTCACGATAAATATCGGGGTCGAAGAAAATGCGACGGCTGACGCTGCCGTTGTCGAGATCGATTTCACCATTCATCGATTCACCCCCGAACTCATGCGGTTGACGTTCCCGTCGGCAACCAGGATCGACCGAGCAATCAGCATCACCACTCCATCGAGATGTATTGAGCCTCGAGGAATTCGTGAACGCCCTCACGCCCGCCCTCTCTACCAATACCGCTGGCTTTGACACCCCCGAAGGGCGCCGCAGGATCGGAGACCAGGCCCCTATTCAGACCGATCATGCCGAACTCCAACCCTTCGCTGATCCGCAGGGCCCGATTGATATCGCGACTGTAGACATAGCCAACGAGACCATGTTCGGTGTCGTTGGCCATTTGCACGACCTCATCGTCATGATCAAATCGTTTTACTGCAGCGACCGGGCCAAAAATTTCTTCGCGGAAACAGGCTGCTTGTGCGCTCACGTCAGTCAGTACGGTTGGTTGGTAGAAATAACCTCGTCCCGACAGCGCCGAGCCTCCGGTCGTGACGCGCGCACCGTGAGCAACGGCATCATCCACCAGTCGTTTGACTTTTTGCCGAGCGGCCTCTGTCACCATCGGCCCGACATCGATACCCGGCGCCAGACCATTACCTACTTTCAGCGCGCCCATGCGCTCGGTAAGGCGCGCCACGAACAGATCGTGAACCTTCGAGTGCACGAAAAAACGATTAGCCGCAGTACAGGCCTCACCCATGTTGCGCATCTTCGCAATCATTGCGCCGACTACAGCAGCCTCGACATCAGCATCATCAAAAACCACGAATGGCGCATTGCCGCCAAGCTCCATGGCCGGGTTTATGATGTTCCGGGCACTTGAGCGAAGAATCTTGCGACCCGTCTCGGTAGACCCGGTGAAAGAGACCACTCTTACGCGCGGATCGTCGAGCATCGCGTCGACGACTGTGGCAGCGCGGCTACTCGAAATGATGTTGACGAGCCCCGTTGGAACACCCGCTTCGCCAAGCAGCGCAGCGATCTCGATCATCGTCAACGGCGTCTCGGCCGCAGGCTTCAACACCACACCGCAACCCGCGGCCAGGGCGGGCGCGATCTTGCGCGTACCCATCGCGGCAGGGAAGTTCCACGGTGTCACCAACACCGCAACGCCAGCGGGTTTGTACTGCACGAGGATGCGTGCCCCGCTCGCTGGCGCGCGCATGAATTCGCCGGATATTCGAACGGCCTCCTCGGCGAACCATCGGAAAAACTCGGCCGCGTAGGTGACTTCCGCTCGCGAGTCTGTCAACGATTTTCCGTTCTCCAGCGTGATGATCCGTGCCAGTCTCTCGCGATCCCGCAACAAAATTTCGAAGCACCTGCGCAAGACTTCAGATCGCTCACGAGGCGGGCGCTTTGCCCATTCACGCTGAGCAACATGAGCTTCGGCGACAGCGTCCATGGCATCTTTTGTCGATGCATCAGCGACACTCGCCAGTATTTCTTCGGTCGCCGGGTTTACAACATCAAAAGTTTCCGCGTTCTCGGCCCCTCGCCAGCGTCCGCCGATAAACAGCTGGGGGCTGACGCGAAAGGTCGAAGAGTCTTGCTTTTCACTCATGGTTCCAAAACCGCCATTGCACAACCCGTAGACCATCCAGGCACTGGCTCGTATGCGAGTAGCCGACCGCGCCAGTTGCTTGCCGCGCCGGCGGCTGCGACCCAATTACGAATTTCGTGTGCGCCGAATCCGGCTGGATCGATCGCACTACTGTCATAGGCGCAGAGGCGCTGAGCATCATTGGCAAGAAAATCCCGCAGAAATTCCTGATCGAATCTTTGGTCGATCATTCCAGCCGTCGGCGTTCCCGGGTTGTGGGAAAGACCGCCGCTCGCCATCACAGCAATTCGCTTGTCGCTGCGCTCTGCAACCTCGCCAACGATTCGTCCAAGCGCGTGACAGCGTCGTACCGTCGGCAGCGGTGGCGTCAAAGCATTGATGATGATGGGAACTACCGCCAATTCAGGCGCTGAAAAAAAATGCAAAGGGACCATGACACCGTGGTCGAGCCGGAGCTCGTCGGAGAAACTCGGCTCCAGACCTGACTCAAAACATGTTTCGAGGATGAGTGACGCGGTCTGCGGATCACCGACGACGCGGGTCTGTTCGATATTGAGCGACTTTTCGAGGGGACCAAGGTAATGCGCGGCACGACCCACGCAGAACGCGGGATAGTTGTCGAGGAAAAAATTCGACCAATGCTCGGCAGCAAACATCACGAGTACATCGGGACGCGATGCCTTCAACATATCGCCGAGGCGACGATACGCGTCGTGGTATCTGGAGGCTTGAAGAGGATCAGCGGCGCCCGGCCATCCCGTGATGCCGGGTGCATGCGAAGCGGCGCAAGCGAATACCAGTGGCATCAAGCACTCCCGCTGCGCAGAGCGGCATAGTGCGCTGGCGAACTGATGCCATTCATATCTGTGAAGGGTCGAAGCAATAAGGGATGGACGCCTAATCTATAAAGGGCGCCGATATCCAGATTCAAAAGCGCCGACCGCTCTTCATCGCTCAGCTCGTAGCGCGCAGCGAATCCTGACCGATCCTCCAGATAATGAGCACGGCACTCCGCACGGGTATGGGTATGAAAGATCAGTTTTTGCAACTCATAAGCACTCATGCCGACTCCGCTATCAAGCTAGTGGTAAGGCTTACTCGCATGCTTCTCGAGAATGTACGGAAAATCGGCCAATCGCTGACCGAGTCCGTGCGCTTCAGCAAACTGGTAGATCCGCGCGGCCACGGCGATATCCTGGACTGCGGTGCCAACCGACTTGAATAGCGTGATCTGGCTATCGTCGGTTCGACGCGGCGCTCTTCCGGCGACCAAGTCGGCGAGCTCAAAACTGTCCTCAGACTTGATGACCTCAGCCGCTGCAATGCAGTCTCCAGACTCGCTGAACACTCCGCCTCGCGTATCCACGACCACGATTGAGGAGCGCCTGAATACTTCGATATCGATTTCGCGCTGGGTCGGTCTAGCGGTGCCCACCGAGTTAACGTGTGCGCCTGCCTTCAGGCACTCGCCGCGAATCACCGGAGTCGGGGAGTTAACCGCTGCAACGACAATATCGGCATCACTTACCGCCGCCTCGGCCGACGAGACAGCCGCAATATCCAGACTGTGGTTTCGACGAAAATAGTCGGCAAGCGCTTCTCGTTTGTTCTCCGTAGGGCTGAATACCGCGGCACTCGAGACCAGCCCTAACACCCGCATCGCCTCGAGTTGCATCAGCGCCTCTTGTCCGGCGCCAAGTACTGCAACCTTGCCAGGCCGCTGTAACGCAAGGCGTTTTGTCGCAACGCCACTCGTTGCGCCCGTGCGCAGCGTCGTCAGGTATTGAGCATCCATTATGGCCCGCAAGGCGCCATCGGCGAGCGAGTAGAGATGCACTTGGTATCGAACCCCCACGTTCTTGGCGAGGTTCATGGCCTTGAAACCCATCCAGCCGGAGCCGCTCATCACACAGGCGCCGATGCGGAGAAAACTTTTTCCCGCCTCAGGCGCCGGCATGTTGAGCCGCTGCGGCTGATGAACGTTCCCCTGTGCTTCCTCCAAGAACGCTGAATCGAGCGCATCGATCGCATCGGCCATACCGATCGTCGCGCGGACATCGTCGTTCGAGAGTAGCAGCACCATCAGTCGACCGGGTTGCGACCGATGAAGAAGTCGCTGAAGGACTCGTCCTTGATTTGAAAACCGGCCTTGATCATGGCGTCCCGTGATTGGCGCATCTGACCGTCGCTGATCTTGTTGACTGGCTGTCGGAGCGGGCCTCCATTGTAGCCATGCAACCACGCCCAGAATTTCCAGACATAGCGATGGATGTAGTTCGCACCAGCCGATTGGGCCGATATTGCCGCGCGCATTTGCCGCGCCGGCTCGATGCGCCAGTAAAGATCCATGGCCTCCTGATGCTTTCCCTCGCGCAGCAGTTTGAACATCTTGGGTGAGGCGTCGCCAAAACACTCGAAGCCGCTGGTCCCGGCCCACTGCTGACCGAACACTTCGACGGAGATCGGGAAATGCTGCTCCATCGGATCGGAGTACAGAACCCCGGTATCGCGGTTCTGCAACCAAAAGTCGTAATGGCTGGAAATTCCGCCCACTTCGTATTTGCAGGCCACGACATTCGGAATCTTGGCGGACTCGAGCAGCGCATAGTTCGGATAGCCGCTCGGATGAATGCGCTGATAGTTCCAATGCGGCGCCGCAAACGTGCACACCGCGAGATCGGTATTCGCGCAGATGTGCTTGATGTAATCAAGAACTTGCTCTGCCGTGGTTGGATACAACGAGTTGGGATGACTGAGCAGTATTCCTTCCATGCCCACACGCTCGGCGATCTTCGACATTCGGATGATGTCGGCTGCCGTGTCGAATGACCCGTGCAGCATGAAGTTGTGCCGGCCCTTGGCCTCATCGACGGCGATCTCCATGAACTGAACGTACTCGGCGTCGGTGGTTGCGGACTCGGAAACCAACAGGGCTCCCCAATAGCCAAGCTCGATATTGCGACGCACGTCGTGTCGGATGGCTTTTTCATTCAGGCGCTTCAGGTCAGCCGTGTAGCTCGGAATGATGACGTTGCATAGCCCGTGCCAATTAGCCTTTGCCCAGTTCTTCGCATCTTGCTTGCTGTAGCGCATGTTGTCCCCTGAAGTGATTGCTGACGGTTGCCAAGCGAATTAACGCTGAGATTTCGATGCTAACTGAATTATCGATTATTCGTCTATTGTCGTTTTTATGCGTCCATTTTGCGGGGTATGCGGGCAAAGGCTGTGCGCTTCTCGAACAGCTACCCCATGGCAGTTGCCATTAAAACGTCGATATGATAACTACTATCGATGTATTCTGAAATATCGTTTTTTTAATCGACCAATTGGATTCTGTTGCGTTGACATCGGGCTTTGACCTCGATGCATCGCGAACGCCATCTGCAAAAGCCACTTGCTCATATTCAACACTTCCCGAGGCATCCACATGTCACACAGCCGAGCGAACACGATCCTGTCAGCAGGCACTGCATGTCTTCTGCTCATTGCAGTCACGGCAACACCAGTCGATGCGCAGCAGGAGAGCAACCGCGGTGCGTCATCGGGCCTGGAGGAAATCGTCGTCACCGCTCGCAAGCGCGAGGAAGCGCTCGCGGATGTGCCG
>JBJTAV010000132.1:0-8871 GCA_046091005.1 Gammaproteobacteria bacterium
GTAACAGGCAAACGATTGAGTGGGAGAGCTTTGGTCGCCGCTATGCGGCGGGCGTGCGCTTCAGCTTCTGAAATGTCCGGGCTCGGCTGCAAGCTGCTACTGGTTTTGCTTGCATTCACCGGGACTGGTCTTGCGATCCCCTCGGCGAACGCTGCCGAAGAGCGGAACACGCTGACGCGACCGGGTGATGGGCGATACCGAGCCTCCCATCACCCGGATCGTATCGTGCTGTTGCCGGGCGCTGATGCAGCACGCGAAGTCGCGATCAACTGGCGTACCGAGGCGCGGGTCGAGAACACGATCGTGCAGTGGACCCGCGCCCTCGATACCCCGGGTCTGCATTTGTCCGCGTCAATGACGACGGGGCAGAGCAAGCTTCTCAAAACCCGAAACGGTATCGCCCGACATCACTCGGTGCGTCTCGCCGAGTTGACCCCCGACACGCTGTACGCGTATCGCGTGGGTGGCGGCGATACCTGGAGCGAATGGCTCCAGTTCCGCACGGCCGCCGCGGAATTCCAGCCGTTTTCATTTCTCTATTTCGGAGACGCACAGAACTCTGTGCGCTCGCATTTTTCGCGGGTGATTCGTGGTGGGTTTCGCGATGCGCCGGGCATATCTCTGATTTTGCACGCCGGGGATCTCGTCAATCAGGGCAACGGTAACCATGACGACGAATGGGGCGAGTGGTTTGAAGCGGGCGGTTTTTTGCACGGCATGATCGCGACCCTGCCGGTGGCAGGCAATCACGAATACGTTTCCCGAAAAGACTCGACGGGTACATCGCGACGTGTGCTCGGGCCACACTGGTCGCGCCAGTTCACTCCGCCGCGTAATGGCCCAGCGGGTTTTGAAGACACTGTATTCTTCACGCACCACTCCGGGGTGCTGTTCGTCGTGCTCGACTCGATGCGCGCCCTTGAAGAACCCGATGCCGCTGAGATTCAGGCCCGTTGGCTCGATGAGCTACTCACTCGTGATCAATCTCGTTGGGTGATCGTGAGTCATCATCACCCCGTGTATTCCGTCGCTCTCGGTCGTGACAACCCGCGTCTGCGCGAACGCTGGCAACCGATCTACGAGCGTCACGGCGTTGATCTCGTGCTGCAAGGGCACGACCACGCATACGGCCGAGGGAAAAACCTCGCTGAAGGCAAAACAGTGGTCAAAGATTTGACCACTCCCGTGTATGTGGTCTCGGTGGCGGGTCCGAAGCAGTACATCGCAGCCGATACGGCGCGCGAAGGGCTGCAGCGGATCGGTGAAGACGTGCAGCTCTATCAGGTGGTCAAAATGGAAGCTGACCGACTGCACTACGAATCACGCACGGCTGCAGGACGGATCTACGACGCTTTCGATATCGAATATCGTGGGCGTGACCCCAAGCGCGTCATTTCCAGTCCAGCCGCCGACTCGCCCGAGAGTCGCTGCGCGAACCCGAACCGTCCGCGACCATCACGATGTTGGGAAGGGACCGAATTCGTCAACTGACTTCGTGTGGACATCGACATCGTCACTCATTCGAAGCAAAGATAAGCCCACACGCCATTGGTATCGAAAAGTGGCTTCCCGCCGGTATCGAGCGGCGTAGAGGTATCGACGACCGTCACGCCGTGGTACTTCAGTGCCAGGGTAATCGCAGTGCTTGCAGGGTTGAACGTTTGCTTGGTTCGAAGCTGCCGTGAGTTTGTGAATGGCGTCGAAGTGCCATCGATAGACACAGGGCCCGTCGCTGGCTTGGGCAAACCGAGGTTATTCCAGTGGATGAATGCGTGGGCATTCGGAACGAGCGTGTCGTCGTCCGATCCAAATCCATATTGTTGATCGGCAGGCGTGACGTTGGCGCGCGTGCGCGGCCAACTGGCAGGCGTGTCGGTATTCTCGTACCAGTCCTCGGGTGAGGAAAAATACACGGCGCGGCTCAACGCTACCGACTTCGCCAAGACGCCAACGTGACCGCCCCCTTGAGAGTGGCCTGCCAAAATGACCTTGCTCCAATCGACGCTGCCATTCGCCAACACGAACTGTCCCCAGCCTTCGACGGGATAGCTGGTCTGCATCCACGAGAGAAGTTTTTCGAGTCTATTGACGATCGAATCGGCCTTGCTGATTGGGCTTTGTCCCGCGACCGGTGTCCCTGTGCCAAAAATAATGACATTCCTCGCGCTCCAATAGCACTCAGGGTCCGAACTGACTTGGCAGAGCGCGCCCATCGCGATCTGGTTCGGATAATTGAGGCCGATCGAATGAAACCCCCGGGACGCACCCGCCCTCAATATATAGGTGTATTGCCCGGGGCGGCCTTGCGTACCGGGGAGAAAGACCAATAATTTTCCTTTCGGTGCGACCGACGGTGAAGGATTGATCGTGATATGCGGTGTCTCGCCGGTGGTGGGTACCGCTGTGATGCTGCTATCCGTTGTCGTCGCGTTGATTTGTCGCTCGCTCGAGGCCGGGGACGTTACGGTCAACGTGGCCGCGTCGCTCGTTATCGAGCCCGCGCTATTCGAAACCTGCACTCGGTACCGATAGCCGTTGAACGTCGATGTCGTCGCTGCAGTGGTATAGCTACTCGAGTTCGCAGCGCCTGCTGCACTCGCCCACGTTGCGCTGCTATCCGTACTGAGTTGCCATTGGTACGACAGCGGGGTCGTTCCCGAGGCTGTCACAGTGAAAGACGCAGTCGCCCCCGTGGTAACGCTGACCGATGACGGTTGCGTGGTGATGATCGGGGGGCTCGTCGAGGGCGCTGCAGGCGATGCGGACGTTCCGCCACCGCCACAGCCTTGCAGCGCAATGAATATCAAGCAAAGCGCGATGCACGGATGTCGCAAGCGTTACTCCCAAAAATTCGATTCTACAAATGATATTGGATGCGGACGACCGGCGTGAATCCAGGCGGGCCCAGGCGGCTACAATATGCAAATGGAAAATGTTCTCGGGGACATAGGATCATTGGTCGCGATCGGCCTGTTCGTCGTCATGATGATGGCGGTCGAGGTTGGTCGTCGAATCGGTCAGCGCCGCTATAAAACCGACAAAGAATCGCTGACCGAGGGTTTGAGTGTTGCTGAAGGCGCGATCTTTGCGCTGCTTGGTCTACTCATTGCGTTCACATTCTCCGGCGCCGCCACACGTTTCGAAGAGCGCCGGCACCTCATTACCGAAGAGGCCAACGACATCGGCACGGCCTGGCTGCGGCTCGACCTGCTGCCTGCTGCCGACCAGCCGGTGGTGCGAGACCTTTTTCGTCGGTATACGGATCTACGCATCGAGGCGTACGCAGATGTCCAGAACGATGCCGCAGTCGAAGCGCGTCTCGAGGCGGTCGCGGTGCTGCAGGCCGAGATCTGGCGGAGGGCGGTCGCGGGCGTCCGCAGTCCCGACGCATCGCCCGGGGCTGCACAGGTGCTGTTGCCGGCGCTGAACAGCATGTTCGATATCGTCAACACGCGCGACACGGCCACGCGTAATCACCCGCCGCTCGCCATCTATTTGCTGCTTGGCGTGTTGTGCGCGATCGGCTCGATACTGTTCGGTCACTCCATCGGTGCCAGCCAAAATCGCAACTGGCTACATCGGCTGGCCTTCGCTGGAATTATCGCGCTCTCGATCTACGTGATCCTCGACCTCGAGTTTCCGCGGCGAGGGCTTATTCGCATCGATGGCGAGGATGCGGTGCTGATGAAGCTACGCGAGTCCTTCGATTCTCAAAATACGGGTGTTTGATGAACAGTGTCAGCAATCTCGGTGCCTATCTTCAAAGATTTGGTCTGCTGACCGGATACAGTCTTTATCTCAGCACCAAGATGAAAAGAGGCGTTCGCGCCGTCACCGTGCCGGGGATGGCGAATCCGGTTTACATGCGTACCGGCACCTCTGACCGTAGTGCGTTCAACGAGGTGATCGTCAAGCGCTGGTACGACCACCCATTCCCTGGCGGACAACCTCGTTTGATCATCGATGCCGGCGCAAACGTGGGTTACGCGAGCGTACGTTTCGCCGAGCTATACCCGGATGCCGACATCATCGCGATCGAGCCCGACGCCGAAAACTTTGAGCTGGTTGAACGCAATATCGCTGCATATCCGCGAGCAAGTGCGATGCGTTGCGGCGTTTGGCCGAGGAGCGCAGAACTCGTGATCGAGAATCCGGACGCGAAGTCCTGGGCATTCCGAGTTCGCGAGGCCCGTGAGGGCGAATCCGGATTCGCGGCTGTTGGCTTGAATGATTTGCTTGAAACGCATGCTTCTCGCGCCATCGATATTCTCAAGCTCGACGTTGAAGGCGCGGAGAAAGAGCTGTTCGAAGATGAAAAATGCCATGAGTGGCTCGCCCGTACCAAAATGATGTTTATCGAGTTGCATGACCGCATCAAGCCGGGTTGCACTGAGGCGATGGAGCGTGCCATTGCTCCGCATCATTTCTCGCGCATGCATCACGGTTCAAACTTGATTCTGATTCGGCAGAATGGCCTGGGGTGAGCCAAACAGATCAGTCAATCGGTCTCGCCTCGTTTCGTCCCGCAGCATATTGCATTCATACAACATAGCATATATGCTCTATATTCATGAGTCGCCGAAAAGAAGATCCAGTGTTCAACCGGGTGGAAGAACTCCGCCTTGAGCGCGGGTTGACTCGACAGCAACTCGCCGAGGCGGTCGGCGTGCACTACCAGACGATTGGCTATCTCGAGCGGGGCGAGTACAGCCCGAGTTTGATCCTGGCTTTCAAGATCGCCAATGCCTTGGACGTCGAGATCCCGGAACTCTTTTCGATCAAGCCATTCAAGAAGGGAGCCTGACGTGTCCGAGCAGCCCAAAAATAAAATTTACTGGACTGAAGGTGTTACTCGGAAAGAAGTCGAGACTGCGCTGTCAGCCAACAAACACCCGCGCCTCTATCGACGCTGGGCAAGAAGATCGCTTGTGGTCATGTACACCGTGCTCATCGTTCTGTTGGTCTTTGCCTCCGTGATCGCCAATTACAAAGCGGCAAGCTATATCGCCGCGATCGCGGGAGCCACTCTCATCGGCCTGTTTTTCGCTTTGCGTTTTTCTGTGCGCCTGATTGGAGATGCTCCGACCGAATTACTTGATGAGCGCCTCATCGCCATTCGCGATCGCACCTATTTAAGTGCGTACCGATGGCTGCCTTTCGTGATCGGAACAATCTTTGGAGTTGGGATCGTCCAAGATTTTTCATTTGGCATCGACCGCTGGGGGCCTGTTCTCGTGGCGTTCGTGATGCTCATCGGAGGGCTACCGAGCATGATCCTGGCCTGGAAGCTGCCGTCAGAGGAGCCATAGTGGATATGCGTTTGTTGGTTTCTGCAATGTTGGTCGTAGTCGGGGTGATCCACCTGCTTCCCTTGTCTGGTGTGTTGGGCAGCGCTCGCCTCGGTGCGCTCTACGGCGTGCTGATCGATGACTCGAATCTCGAAATTCTCATGCGCCATCGCGCCGTGCTTTTCGGATTGCTCGGCAGCTTTCTTGTGTACGCCGCCTTCAAACCCCCGTTGCAAGGAGTCGCCTTGACTGCTGGCTTCGTCAGTGTGGTGTCATTCATTTTTTTGGCGTGGTCCGTCGGCGGCTATAACGCCCAGCTTTCGACCGTGTTCAAGGCAGACCTCATCGCCCTCGCGTGTCTGGTGATGGGTGGTCTGGCTTGGTGGCGTGCCAACGCGTCAGCTCAGCTCGTATGACGACCGGCTCCTACGTCGTCATTTTTGCAAGCGTACAATCTACCGAAGATCAGGCAGGCTATGCCGCGATGGCCGAAACACTTTCCGCGTGAACGCTGTCGCTTGATCAGCGCCTGTGTTTATCGTACCAACCGATGGTGCCGAGGATCGCGGCGAGCCACTGGCTTGGTCGTCCAAAACCGTGACTCGCTTCGGGCAGGCGCATCAAGGCGCTGTCGACACCGCGTAGTTGCAGCGCCTGAAAATACTGCTCTGAATCGCTCATTGGCGTACGCCAGTCTTCCTCACCGGTGATGATCAGGGTGGGCGTGGTCACTTTACCGACGAGCGATAGCGGCGAGCGGGCCCAGTATTTCTCGGGCTGTTCCCACGGCATGCGCTCGAACCAGTACTGACCCATGAGCGCGCCGATGTCCGTTGTCAAAGTCGTCGACGCCCAATTGATGACCGGACGCTTGACTGCCGCTGCAGCGAATCGATCGGTTTTGCCAATCGCCCAACTCGACAGTACACCACCACCCGAACCGCCGCCGATGTAGAGCCGCCGCGGATCAATGAATCCGCGTGCGACAACGCTATCCACTGCGCTCATCAAATCATCGTGATCACGGCCTGGGTAGGCGAGATGGATGAGCGAGGCGAACTCCTCGCCATAGCCTATGGACCCTCGCGGATTGACGAACAGCACCACATAGCCGGCTGCGGCATAGAGTTGATGCGTGATCGAGAACATCGGACCGTAGTCGAGATGGGGTCCGCCATGAATATCGAGCGCGAGCGGATAGCGGCGACTCGGATCAAAGTTTGGCGGGTAGAGGATCCAGCCGTGAACGCTGCGCCGATCGGCTTTGGACGGAATGCGGATCTCTTCCAGCTGACCGATCTGCTTGCCGGCACGCCACTCCGAGTTCATATCCCAAAGCACGAGCTGACGCGAATCACTCCAGAGGGCCAATGTGGCGGGTCGGTCCGCCTCAACACTCGGGTAGACAAACCGACCCGCTGCTGCGGAGTAGGTACCGCCGCTCGAAGAGGGCAGCAGTAATCGCGTATTGCCGACTTGTGGCACGAGTACGCGTGTTTGACCGGCGAGCGTCGCGAGGCCCACACGATTCACCCCCTCATCCTGATAGAGAAAATGAATGCCGCTGCCATCTTCGCGCCAACGTGGCGATGCTGCGTTGCGATCGAGGGATGCAGTGAGATTGCGCGCCGGCTGCTTGCTATCGAGCGGCAGCAGGAACACGTCGGTGCGCTGAAACGAATTGGCGCGCTTGCGCCAGCCAACGTAAGCGAGCGAGCGACCGTCGGGGCTGACGGCTGGACTTGTCTCGAAACCCTCGTCTTTGGTGAGGCGTTGTACTGGCTCGCCTTCGCGCAACGACACCTGCCAAAGATCACCCTCGTTGGCGCGACGTCGCGCAGCCGGATCGGTATCTGCGGAGACGATGATTGACTGCCCGTCGGGCAGCCACGCAGGCGCCTCGTCTCGCGCGCCCCAATCGCCGGGCCCACTCGTCAGTTGACGTTGGCGCCCGCTGCCGAGTTCGAGTACGAAGAGTTGCATGTCACCGGCCACGAGCCAGCCTTCGCCATCAGCGCGGTAAGGGTAGTCGCGTACGATGCGCGGCGCATTGGCCCACTGTGCGCCCTCCGGTTTTTTCGGCAGTTCAAAGAATTCGGGTGCTTTGCGCTCGACGAGGGCCACGAACGCGATCTGCTGGCTATCCGGCGACCATGCAAAACTGCGCGGCGGTTGCCGCAGCGACGAGAGCACCTGCACCCGACCGTCTGCCAGCGAGACGCGCAGCAATTGGCTGTTCGAGCCTTCTTTCCCGATCAAGGCGATTGATTTTCCATCGGGCGACCAGCGCGCATTTCCGGGCGAGCGGTCCGCACCCACGAGTAGACGCCGCTCGCCATCATCAGCGGCGACCAACCACAACTCGGTGCGTACCCGATCGGTCTGGATGTCACGCAATTGGCGCAGCACGGCCACCGTGCGCCCATCGGGCGATAACTGTGGATCGAGCGGTTGCTCGAGTCGATAAAGATCGAGCGCCTCGACGGGCTTCGCAGCGCCGTCGGTGGCGTTTGCGTTCGCTGCCGCAAGGAGAATGGCGAGACCCGCAACCCGGAGAAACGGGGTCAGATTCAAATATTTCATTAAAAACTCCTTGCGGTGAGCGCAATATTATATTGGTTGGATTATCGGCCGGATGGTTGCGCCGCTGAGAGATCGACTGTGAGTGATACGAATCGATTAACACGCCTCGTCGTTCTTCTGTTGTTGGTGATGCCACAAGTCCTGACTGCAGAGCCGTTTCCCAGCTCTTATCGCGCAGCGCGCGATGCAGGTTGGGCGGAAGCCGTGTTGCGCGTCAGCGACCCCAAAGCCTTCATCGACTTCGCCGAGAGTGTGGCTGGCTGGCAGGTCAAGGGTCCGATCGACGGAGAGTGGTGGATCAGCGATGCCGAGGGCGGGGTGGGGGCGATCCGCCTGATCACGCGGCCGCATCAGGCGACGCCGATCGAACGATACCAGCCATGGGATACGGGCGGTCTTTTCAGCGTGATGACGCGCTCCAACGATTTATCTGCTGCCTACGAGCGTGCACGCGCTTTGGGGTGGGGGTCAGCCAGCATTCCCGTGACCCTCGATTTCGGTGGGGTCAAACTTTCAAATGTCGTGATGCGTGGGCCCGACGGAGTCAACGTCGCTATTTACGAGCGGCTGCAACCAAGAATGGCGGACGCAGCGGATCTGCTGAAACTTCGACGACCCTTCAATGCCATGCAAGTCGTCCGTAGCTTGGCAGACGCAAGGCGTTTCTACGTCGACGTGCTGGGTTTTTCGGTGATTGCGACCGGGCGTTTTCAAGCACCACGAGGAACGCCCAGCAATTTCGGAATACCACCCTCTTTGGCCGCTGACGCTGCGCTCGATTATCTGATTTTGGGTGGAACGCCCGCCGGGCCAACGCAAGTCGAGGTCGTGAGTTTTAACGGGCTTGAAGTTGGCGCACGACCTCGCGATCAGCTTGAGTCGCAAGGACTCATTGCTTTGCGTTTTCCGGTCAGCTCACTCGATCGTATGCGTGATCGCCTTGCGGCGGCAGCTTATCCGCATGAAAGCGTACACACGCCGATGCCACCCTTTGGTTCGG
>JBJTAV010000133.1:0-8068 GCA_046091005.1 Gammaproteobacteria bacterium
AAACAAGGCGCGCGCGAACACGTGATCGCCAATCGCGAGCTCATCACTCAAGGCGCCTGCGATCCCCGTGAAGATGACGCTTGAGGGCTTGAGCTCGGTCAGCAGATGCGCCGCCGTGGAGGCCGCAGCAACTTTTCCCCAACGCGAGAACGCGACCGTCACCGCGTGCCCGCAGAGCTTTCCCGAGGTGACTTCACGGCCCGCAGACCGCCGAGAGCGGGGCTCGTCGACCGCGCGGGTGACGGCCTCGAGTTCCTCGGGCATTGCCGACAGAATCAGAATCATTATGACTTTACATAATATACATTATGCGCACTAAAGATCGCTCATGGCCCGCAAAGCATCGGACCCGCTGCTATTCGCCTGGGCTGCAAAGCCCATCCCCCAATCGCGCGTCATGAGATCCCGCAAGCGTTGCGCGCCTTCGACTGCGCGCGCCGCCGAATCGTAGCGCAGCTTGCTGAGGCTTGCGTTGCCGACGCTGACTTCGACCTCACCCTCAAGCGCCGACATTACCCGCTCGCCAATCTCTTCGAGCCGGCTGCGCGCGCCGACCACCAACTCCAGAGTGCTGTCGACCAGTTGGCGGGCGACGTCCAGCGACGCCACATCGTTCAGATCGATACCATCGATGCCTGGGCCTTCGCTGGTGCGTTGCAGTGCTGTGCCGACCGGCGTCGCATTCGGTGACGTTACGGCGGTCGCGGTCGCCGACGGCTTCGCGATGCTCGTGGTGGTTGCGGTCGCGCCAGCCACTGTCGGCGCCGCCACGGTGAGTGTGCGGTACCGCGCATCCACACCCGTCGTGCCACTGAACTCGACGGTCCCGGAGGCAAAGCCGCCGCGCCGCGTGTAACGAAAGTCAATGGTGCTCGCCTTGCCTTCGACACCCGTCACCGGCATGCCAAACGCAGACGCTGCGACGGCGCCCGCGCCGTCGTCGAACAACACCGTGATGTTGCGGCCGTCGTCGGCGGTCAGTGTCACGCCTCGGCCGTTGTCGGTGGCCACGACGCCAGTCCGACTCGAAACCGCGTTGGTGGCGCCGATCGCCGCCGCACGTCGTTCCTCGGCCGTTGCGCGAGCGTTTGCGAAAACAGTGAACACCGTGCCATTGATCGCGACCGTCGCGGACGGGTCGGTACCCTCGCGGCCGCTACGGTGCTCCGTCGAGACCCCGACCAGCACATTCGGGTCGGCGTGCGCTTCGAGTACACCGCTTTCACCTTGGATGGCATTGATGGCTGCAGCGAGCGCCTTGGCATCCGGCGCAAACGTCCCGAGCTCAAACATCGTTCCGCGCACCGTTACCGTCTGCGCGACAGCCGCCCCGGTCGTGATCTGCACATTGTTGGCGACCACGCCCGGAACGGTTGGCGGTGGGTAATCGAAGGCGGTCGCGGCTGTCTGCGCGGCGCCGGCTGCCGATGTCGCGAGCGAGGTTCTCGTCGCGGACATTTCTGCCATCACGAGCTTGGACCAGACGTTCACCATGACAGTCGAACCCAGGTCGTCGTCGAGTGAGCGCAAGCCATTGGCCTGTGTTTGCTGTACGACGCGCGCGACGTCTTGTCGCGTCGTGTCGAGTTCAACCTGAAGACGCGCACGTTCCTCAATGCTGGTCGCAGGGTCGGCGGCCTTGTCGATCAAAACCTGAATTCTTCGTAGTGACGACGCCACCGCATCGAGGCCCTGATCAGCGATCTGCAATAACGATGCTCCGCGCGACAGATCGATCGCCGTTTTACTTAGACCGCGCGCCTCATTGGTCGAGGTCTTGTCGGTCGCCATGGCCTTGACTTCTTCGGCCCGACGCAACTTGCGCGAGATATCGTCGGCACGCCGCGCGACAACTTCATAAAGTGCCGGGCCAGCGGGCATAGCCTGACTCTTGACGGCTGCAAGGCTCGATGCAATGGGATTCGTCATGGGTATCTCTCGCGATCAAACATCTGCTTATGGTCGACTGTACGGACACGCATTCGCCGGGCAAGAAAACGGTGACGAATGGGTGACGGCCGTCACAATTTTTCCTGCATGGTTTGCTGCGTGCGAGAAAACGCGTATTACCAAGGTCGATCGCGTAAACTCGCGTCACTTGGCGTTGCCCGCCAGGAGTTACGCTTGCGCCTTCTCGCTTACAACATCCGCTACGCCACCGGAACCGGACCGGCTTTCCACCTGCCGCTTCCGGGCGCGGGTTATTTGCGCAGCAGTCGCCGAGTGCTCGACGACATCACGCATTTCATTCGTCGCGAGGACCCCGATCTCGTCGGCTTGATCGAGGTCGATACCGGCTCGGTCCGCAGCGGCCTCATTAACCAAGCCGAGTACATCGCTCAGCACCTCGGCCATTACACCGCCTACGAGTGCAAATACGGCGCCGCCTCGATCAACAACCAATTGCCGATCGTGCGCAAGCAGGGCAACGCGATTCTCGCAGCGCCGCGCGTGACCGACGAGCGCTTTCATTACTTTCCGACCGGTATCAAACGACTCATCATCGAGATGGAACTGGATGATGTGTGCATTTTTCTCGTGCACCTGTCGATCAAATATCGGCATCGTCAGGAGCAGCTTCGCCACTTGCACGATCTGATCCTGACGACCCAGAAGCCGGTGGTCGTGGCCGGTGACTTCAATACTTTTTCGGGCACCAACGAGCTTTTCTTGTTCATGCGGGCCACGGGTCTGCGCAGCGCGAATACTTTGGGCATGCCCTCTTTCCCGGCGCGTATTCCGCGGGCCGAACTCGACTTTGTACTGGTAAGTCGAGAAATCGAGATTCTCGATTTCCGCATCCCCGATGTCCGCTTCTCCGATCACCGACCCATCGTCTGTGATTTTCGTGTGTTATCTGCTGCAGAGATCGACGCCCGTGAACGACACCCCGCTCCGCTCCTGGCATGAGAGCCGCGATGCCGATGGCATCGTCTGGTTGACGCTCGACAAGCCGCAAGCCTCGGTCAACACCCTCTCGACGCCAGTGCTCGAAGAGCTTGGCGAGATCGTCTCGAGGCTTGTCGCCCACCCGCCTCGCGGCGTCGTTCTGCAGTCGGGAAAACCTTCCGGGTTTGTGCTCGGTGCAGACGTCAAGGAATTCACCACCCTGCGCTCGCTCGACGAAGCGCGCGCGTTGGTGTTGCGTGGGCATCGCGTGCTTGCAGCCCTCGAGCAACTGCCCTGCCCGTCTGTGGCCTGTATCGAGGGCTTTGCGCTCGGCGGGGGCCTTGAGCTCGCGTTGGCCTGCACCTATCGCGTAGCCCTCGATGACGAGCGCTTGTCGCTGGGTTTGCCGGAAGTGCTGCTCGGCATTCACCCGGGCTTTGGCGGCACGGTGCGGGCCGTGCGTACCATCGGGGCGCTTGCCGCGCTCGACATGATGCTCACGGGCCGCAATATCAAGGGCGCAAAGACGCGCACGCTAGGGCTCGTCGATCGCCTCGAAGCAACACCCGAGGCCTGCCGCCATGCTGCGCGCGAGCTCATCCAAAGAAATCCCGGCGCACATCGTCCGCCCTTGTGGCAGCGCGCCCTGTCGTGCTCACCCCTCAGGCCCTTTGTCCGTCGACAGCTGCGTGCGCAGGTGGCGCGCAAAGTTCGTGAAGATCATTACCCCTCGCCCTACGCCATCATCGAGCTCTGGGCAAAATACGGCGCCGCGGGCGATCGAGCCTATCAAGCCGAGGCAGACTCGATTGCCGCACTGGCCGCGACGCGTACGGCCCAAAATTTGATTCGCGTCTTCATGCTGCAAGATGCGCTGAAGTCACAGGGCAAGCAGGGTGCGGATCCGCCGCAGCGCGTGCACGTCATCGGTGCGGGCGTCATGGGCGCAGATATCGCCGCGTGGTGTGCGCTGCGGGGTCTCGAGGTGACGCTGCAAGATCGCGAACAGCAGTTCATCGATGCTGCACTCGCGCGAGTGTCCTCATTATTTGAAAAACGCATTCGCGATTCGGGCAAGCGCGCCCTGGCGGTGGCCCGACTGCGAGGCGATCTCGCGGGCGATGGCGTTGCTCAGGCGGATGTCATCATCGAAGCCATCATCGAAAACGCGGATGCGAAGCGCCAGCTCTACGCCACACTCGAACCGCGAATGCGCGCCGGGGCGATACTCGCGACCAATACATCATCCATACGTCTCGAGGACCTGGCGCAAAATCTTCGCGAGCCGTCGCGTCTCGTAGGGCTGCATTTTTTCAACCCTGTGGCGCAGATGCCGCTAGTGGAAATCGTGCATGCCCCTTCAACTGCCGCCGAAACGATCGCCAAGGCGGTCGCGCTCGCGCGCAAGATCGATAAGCTGCCCTTGCCTTGTCGCAGTTCACCCGGCTTCGTGGTCAACCGCGTACTCGCGCCGTACATGCAAGAGGCGATGTACGCGGCGGCCGACGGTTTCAGTTTCGACGCCATTGATCGTGCAGCAACCGACTACGGCATGCCCGTGGGCCCCGTCGAGCTCTCGGATATGGTGGGTCTCGATGTCTGCCGGCATGTGGGGGCGATTGTCGGTCCGGCGCTCGGCAAGGCCGTACCCGACATGAGCGTGCTCGATACAAAGATTTTGGCAGGCAAGCTCGGTCGCAAGAGCGGCGAGGGTTTTTATCGCTGGGAGGCTGGCAAGGTGGTGCGCAACGCCGCGACCCGCGTGCCTTATCTGCCCTCGATATCTTTGCCTGATGCGGCAGCAATCAAAGATTTGCAGGATCGGCTGGTGTTGATCTTTCTCAACGAGTGCGTAGCCGCCTGGCGCGAGGGGCTGGTCGAATCCGCGGACATGGTCGACGCCGGTGTCATCTTCGGCTCGGGCTTTGCGCCTTTCCGAGGGGGGCCGCTGAATGATGCTCGTCAGCGCGGTCTTGCGAGCTGCGAGCAAAGATTGCGCGAATTGGCAGAACGCTACGGACCGCGCTTTACGCCGGACGCCGGTTGGTCGCAGTTGCGTTGATCCGCCACAGCAGGCGCTCGAGTGCGAGCGGCTTGCTCACCGGGGTGTCGGTCCACTGTCTCGCCTCGCGCAGATCTTCGAGCGCCGCAAAGAGGGCCTCTGCGCCGCCCTGACCTGACGCCGCCCAATGGCGAATGCGCTCGACCAACCAAGACTCGATGCACGCCAGACGCAAGGCATAGTCCTCCTTGCCCCAAAACTCCGCCGTTTCGACAGGATCCAGTGACCCGCGCGACGCCTGCTCGAGGGCATTCAGCGTATCGCGCCGCAACTCGATGAGCGCGCCCGTATCGGCCTGCAGCGCCTCGATCGGTTTCGGGCCAAGCACGCTGAGCACGGCTTCCCAGTCGGTCCCGCGATCGCCGGCAGCGCGCAACCACTCGGCGAGCGGCGGATGACGCGGCAGTGGCAGGGTGAGTCGGGTGCAGCGGCTGAGTACCGTGATCGGCAGGCGCGAGGGTTCACCGGTGATCAGGATCAAAAGCGCCGAACCCGAGGGCTCCTCCAAAGTTTTAAGGAGTGCGTTGGCCGCGTTGCGATTGAGTTTGTCGGCGGGTGAGACGATCGCGACCTTGCGGCCTCCACCGTGACTCGTGAGCGCGAGCTCGGCAGCCAGCTCACGAACCTGATCAATGCGAATCTCCTTCGAATCCTCGATAGGCTGTAGTCGAAATAGATCAGGCTGCTCGCCGGCCACGACGCGGCGACAAGAGAGGCAATCGCCGCACGGCCTGCGGTCTGCGCTCGCGGAGCAAAACACGCGAGCAGCCAACCAATAGGCGAGCCAGTCGCCGCCGAGTCCGGGCGCCACTTGGATCAGCAAGGAGTGACCGAGCCGATTACCGTTCAGCGCCTCGGTCAGCGATGTTTGCAGCGCTGAGAGCCACGGCAGGCGCGCAGCAAGCGGGGGCATCGCGCTGCTCTTCGAAGCGCCCTTCGTCGTGGCCTCGCTCACGATCCCAGCTCCCGCAGCGCCGAGATGGCTGCGGCACAGACCTCGGTGGGGCTGCGCGTGGCATCGAGCACACGGCAACGCTGCGGCTCGCGCCGCGCAATGGCGAGATATCCCGCGCGCACGCGCTCAAAAAACTTATGAGTCTCGGCTTCGAAGCGGTCGACTGCAGCCTCGCCGGCAGCGAGACGGCGCTGGCGCGCCCGCTCGAGACCCACATCAACCGGCAGATCGAGCAGCAGCGTGAGATCAGGTTCGAGACCGCGATGCACGGCCACCGCCAGCGACTCAATGAATTGGGGGTCGATGCCGCGGCCTGCGCCTTGATAAGCCCGCGTGGCATCGGTAAATCGATCGCAAAGCACCCATTCGCCCCGCGCAAGAGCGGGTCGCACGAGGTTATCGAGATGAATGGCGCGGGCTGCAAACATGAGCAAGGTTTCAGTCTCGGGCGAGACTTGCTCGTCACCCCTTTCGAGAACCACACGCCGAATTTTCTCCGCGAGCGGCGTGCCGCCGGGTTCGCGCGTACTGCGAACCACGACGCCCGTTGCGGTCAGCTCGCGCTCCAGCGCTGCTACCACGGTGGATTTACCGGCACCTTCAATTCCTTCAAGCGTGATGAAGCGGCCGCGCTGGAGTGTGTTCATGTGGCGGGCTCCGCCGCCGCGCGCTGGCGTTCGAGCATCAGCCGGACCGCCTTGCGATGCTCCTCGTAGGTTTTCGAGAAGGTATGCGAACCATCGCCCCGCCCGGTTGCAACAAAGAAAAGCTCGTCGGTCTCGAGCGGTTGGGTCGCCGCACGCAGGGCCTCATCGCCCGGCAGCGCAATGGGTGTCGGTGGCAAACCTTTGCGCGTGTAGGAGTTGTAGGGCGTATCGGTGTCGAGATCGCGCGAGCGAATATCGCCATCGTATTGCTCGCCGAGTCCATAGATCACGGTGGGATCAGACTGCAGGCGCATGCCACGGCGCAGTCGCTGCACGAACACGCCCGCCACCCGCGGACGCTCGGCAGTCAAAGACGATTCCTTCTCGACGATCGAGGCGAGCGCCAACGCTTCATCCGCGCTCGAAAACGGCAGATTCGGCAAGCGTGCCCCCCAAGCGGCCTGCAGCCGATCACGCAGTTGGTCGTGCGCGAGCTGCAAAATATCGATATCAGCCGTACCCGAGGCAAATCGGTAGGTATCCGGAAAAAATCGCCCTTCGGGATGCACGCCGGGCTCGCCGAGGCGGCGCATCAGCTCGGCATCATCAACACCCTGCAAAGTTTGCCGGACGCCTGGATGCGCGGCGAGCGCCCGACGAAGATCGGCATAGCGCGTTCCTTCGATGACGGTGAGGGTTTCGAGCATCACGCGTCCCTCATCGAGCTGCCGCAAGATGTCGATGGCCGACGCCCCCGGCGAAATTTCGTAGCGACCGACCTTCACTCGCGGCGTGCGATCGAATACGCGTGCCCACCATTCGACGAGACGCGGATTTTCGAGTGCACCCTGCGCAGCCAAATCATTGAGCACGCCGCGCAGCGACTCCCCACGCACCACCTCGATGCGTACGGCCTCGGAGTGCGGACCCGGCGCCGACGTTTGGATCCCGAGCCAATAGAGCCCGCCCGCAGTCAGCACGACCGCGAGAAACACCAAGAACAGCAGGGAGCGAAGTATGCGCACGGTTCAAAGTCTAAACCGTTGGGCTCCGTCGCGGGGCCGACGACGCTCAGCCGTTGAAGCGCCTGAAGACGAGCGTGCCGTTGGTGCCGCCGAAACCAAAACTGTTGGAGACCGCCACGTCGATGGGCATTTGCCGCGCCGTGTGGGGCACGTAATCGAGATCACATTCAGGGTCGGGGTTTTGCAGATTGATGGTGGGCGGTGCCACCTGATCGCGGATCGCGAGCACCGAGAAGATCGCCTCGACCACGCCTGCCGCGCCGAGCAGGTGACCCGTCATCGACTTGGTCGAACTTACTGCCAGACGACGAGCGTGATCGCCGAACGTCTGCTTGATCGCCAGCGTCTCGGCGCGATCGCCGAGCATGGTCGAGGTGGCGTGGGCGTTCAGGTATTGCACGGCCGAAGGATCAAGCCGCGCATCGCGCAGCGCATTGCGCATTGCGAGATGGGCACCCGCGCCATCTTCGGGCGGCGCCGTGATGTGATA
>JBJTAV010000134.1:0-5389 GCA_046091005.1 Gammaproteobacteria bacterium
AAGGACGGCGTGAACAAGGCCGACTCCGAGACCATGAAGAAGAAGCTGGAAGAAGCCGGCGCGAAGGTCGAGATCAAGTAATCCCGCCGCAATTGACGGTGGGTATTACGCACATGTCGCGAGGCGCGAGGCAGCCGGGGTCAAAAGACCCCGGCTGTTTCGCCGTCCCCGCAGAGTTTTGACGAGAGAGGTGTCCGATGGCTTACTCCTTCACCGAGAAGAAGCGCATCCGCAAGAATTTTGGCAAGCAGGGCAGCGTCCTCGAGACGCCTTACTTGCTCGCCATCCAACTCGATTCCTACCGGCAGTTCCTGCAGGTTGAAAAGGCCGAAGAAGGCCGAGAAGATGTCGGTCTGCACGCGGCGTTCAAGTCGGTCTTTCCGATCTCGAGCTATTCGGGCAATGCGATCCTGGAATACGTGAGCTATCGGCTCGGCGAGCCGGGGTTCGACGTCAAAGAATGTCAGCTGCGTGGTCTCACCTACGCGGCGCCGCTGCGCGTCAAGGTGCGCCTCGTGGTGTACGACAAGGAGGCCGCCGGCCCCAAGAAGCCCGTCAAGGATGTGCGCGAGCAGGAGGTCTACCTCGGTGAACTGCCGCTCATGACCGATAACGGCACGTTCGTGGTCAATGGCACCGAACGCGTGATCGTTTCGCAGCTGCACCGCAGCCCGGGCGTTTTCTTTGACCACGATCGTGGCAAGTCGCATTCGTCGGGCAAGTTGCTGTTCAGCGCCCGCATCATTCCCTACCGCGGTTCCTGGCTCGACTTCGAGTTCGATGCCAAGGACTGCGTGTTCGCACGTATCGACCGCCGCCGCAAGCTCCCGGTGTCGATTATCCTGCGCGCCCTCGGCATGAACGAAGCCGAGATCCTCGATACTTTCTTCGAGAAGAACCGCTTCTTCCTCTCGAAGGACGAAACCTCGCTCGAGCTCGTGCCGGCGCGTTTGCGCGGCGAGACCGCGAGCTTCGAAATCCGCATCGGTGACAAGGTGGTGGTCGAAGAGGGCCGCCGCATCACCGCGCGCCATGTGCGTCAGCTCGAAGACGCCGGCGTGCGTCGTCTCGCCGTGCCGCGCGACTACATCTACGGCAAGATTCTCTCGCACGATGTGGTCAACACCGAGACCGGCGAAATCATCGCCAAGGCCAATGAGGTCATCACCGCGGCTTCGGCCGAGAAGATGATCGAAATCGGCATCACCGAGGTCAGCACGCTGTTCGTGAACGACCTCGATCGCGGTCCGTACATCTCGGACACGCTGCGCATCGATCCGTCCAAGAATCGCCTCGAGGCGCTGGTCGAGATCTACCGCATGATGCGTCCCGGCGAGCCGCCGACCCGCGATGCCGCCGAGAATCTGTTCTCGAACCTGTTCTTTAACGACGACCGCTACGATCTGTCGGCGGTCGGCCGCATGAAGTTCAATCGTCGCGTGGGTCGTCAAGAGATTCTTGGCTCGAGCGTGCTCTCGAAAGAGGACATCCTCGAAGTGCTGAAAGTGCTGATCGCGATCCGCAACGGTGACGGCACGGTGGACGATATCGACCACCTCGGCAATCGGCGCGTGCGCTCGGTCGGCGAAATGGCCGAGAACGCCTTCCGCGTCGGTCTGGTGCGCGTTGAGCGTGCGGTCAAGGAGCGACTCAACATCGCCGAGACCGAACCGCTGATGCCGCAGGAGATGATCAACGCCAAGCCCGTGGCGGCGGCGGTCAAAGAATTCTTCGGCTCGTCGCAGCTGTCGCAGTTCATGGACCAGAACAACCCGCTGTCCGAGGTCACTCACAAGCGTCGCGTCTCGGCGCTCGGCCCAGGTGGTCTTACTCGCGAACGTGCCGGCTTCGAAGTCCGCGACGTGCATCCGACCCATTACGGTCGCGTGTGCCCGATCGAAACCCCCGAAGGTCCGAACATCGGTCTCATCAATTCTTTGTCGGTCTACGCGCGTACCAATCAGTACGGCTTCCTCGAGACGCCTTATCGGCGGGTCGAGAACGGCCGCGTCACCCTGCAAATCGATTACCTCTCGGCGATCGAAGAGGGCGAGTTCGCGATCGCGCAGGCGAATGCCAGCACGAACTCGAAGGGCGAACTCACTGACGAGCTGGTCTCCTGCCGCTTCCAGAGCGAGTTCACGCTGATGCCGCGTGACCGTATCAACTACATGGACGTGTCACCGAAGCAGATCGTGTCGGTTGCAGCCTCGCTCATCCCCTTCCTCGAGCACGACGACGCGAACCGCGCGCTGATGGGCTCGAACATGCAGCGTCAGGCGGTGCCGACGCTGCGCACCGAGGCGCCGCTGGTCGGTACGGGCATGGAGCGTCCGGTCGCCATCGACTCGGGCGTGACGGTGATCGCGAAGCGTGGTGGCGTGGTCGACTCGGTCGACGCCTCGCGCATCGTGGTGCGGGTCAATGATGCCGAGACCACCTCTGCCGAGCCGGGTGTCGACATCTACAACCTCACCAAGTACACGCGTTCCAACCAGAATACCTGCATCAACCAGCGTCCGCTGGTGTCGGCAGGCGATGCGATCGCTCGCGGCGACGTGCTTGCTGACGGTCCCTCGACCGATCTCGGCGAGCTCGCGCTTGGCCAGAACATGTTGGTCGCGTTCATGCCCTGGAACGGCTACAACTTCGAAGACTCGATCCTGATCTCCGAGCGTGTGGTGCAGGAAGATCGTTTCACCACCATCCACATCGAAGAGCTCACCTGTGTCGCGCGCGACACCAAGCTCGGCTCCGAAGAAATCACCGCAGACATCCCGAACGTGGGTGACCAGGCGCTCAACAAACTCGACGAGGCCGGCATCGCCTTCATCGGTGCCGAAGTCCGCGCCGGCGATATTCTGGTCGGCAAAGTCACGCCGAAGGGCGAGACGCAGCTGACGCCGGAAGAAAAGCTGCTGCGCGCCATCTTCGGCGAGAAGGCGAGCGACGTGAAGGACACGTCGCTGCGCGTGCCGCCGGGCATGGACGGCACGGTGATCGACGTGCGCGTGTTCACGCGCGATGGCGTCGAGAAAGACCCGCGTGCGCTGTCGATCGAGAAGGCCGAGATCGAGCGGGTCCGTAAGGACTTCGGTGATCAGCAGCGCATCCTCGAAGACGACATGTTCCAGCGCGTGCGCGGCATGTTGCTCGGCAAGGTGGCGGCGGGTGGTCCGAACCGACTCAAGTCGGGCTCAAAGATCACGGCCGAGTATCTCGATGAGTTGAAGCGTGACGACTGGTTCGAGATTCGTCTCGACGACGAAGACGCCAACGCCCAGCTCGAAGCGACCGCCGAGCGTCTGCGCGAGCAGCGCAAGATGTTCGAAGCCAAGCTCGAGAACAAGCGATCGAAGATCACGCAGGGTGACGATCTGTCGCCGGGCGTGCTCAAGATGGTCAAGGTGTATCTCGCGGTGAAGCGCCGCGTGCAGCCTGGCGACAAGATGGCCGGCCGTCACGGCAACAAGGGCGTGATCTCGACCATCGTTCCGGTCGAGGACATGCCTTACCTCGAAGACGGTACGCCGGTCGATGTCGTGCTCAACCCGCTCGGCGTGCCTTCGCGCATGAACGTCGGACAGGTACTCGAGACGCACCTCGGCTGGGCGGCCAAGGGCTTGGGCCTCAAGATCGGCCGCATGCTCGAGCAGCAGCAGGTGATCGTCGATCTGCGCAAATTCATTGGTCGTGTCTACAACGAGACCGGTGGCCAGAGCGAGAACATCGACAGCCTGAATGACGCCGAGGTCGTGGCTCTTGCCAAACACCTGTCGCGCGGCGTGCCGATCGCCACGCCGGTGTTCGATGGTGCAGCCGAGGTCGAGATCAAGCGTCTGCTCGAACTCGCCGATCTGCCGCTCTCGGGTCAGACCAATCTCACCGACGGACGTACGGGCGAGCGCTTCGAGCGTCAGGTGACGGTGGGCTACATGTACATGCTGAAGCTCAACCACCTGGTCGACGACAAGATGCATGCGCGTTCGACCGGACCGTACTCGCTCGTTACCCAGCAGCCGCTCGGTGGCAAGGCGCAGTTCGGTGGCCAGCGCTTCGGCGAAATGGAAGTGTGGGCGCTCGAGGCCTACGGTGCGGCGTACACGCTGCAAGAAATGCTTACGGTCAAGTCGGACGACGTGAACGGCCGTACGAAGATGTACAAGAACATCGTCGACGGCAATCACCAGATGGATGCCGGCATGCCCGAGTCGTTCAACGTGCTCGTCAAGGAAATCCGTTCCTTGGCGATCAACGTCGAGCTGGAACAGGATTGATCTGAGGTGCAGCCATGAAAGACTTACTCAAACTTTTCAAGCAGAACGCACCGGTCGAGCAATTCGACTCGATCAAGATCGGCCTCGCCTCGCCCGAGATGATTCGGTCGTGGTCCTTTGGCGAGGTGAAGAAGCCCGAGACCATCAACTACCGGACCTTCAAGCCGGAACGTGACGGTCTCTTCTGCGCCAAGATCTTCGGCCCCGTCAAAGATTACGAATGCCTTTGCGGCAAGTACAAGCGTCTCAAACATCGCGGCGTGGTCTGCGAGAAGTGCGGCGTTGAAGTCACGCAGTCGAAGGTACGTCGCGATCGCATGGGCCACATCGAGCTTGCCTCGCCGGTGGCGCACATCTGGTTTCTCAAGTCGCTGCCGTCGCGCATCGGCCTGATGCTGGACATGACGCTGCGCGAAATCGAGCGCGTGCTTTACTTCGAAGCCTTCGTGGTCATCGATCCGGGCATGACCCCGCTGCTGCGAGGCCAGTTGCTCACCGACGAAATGTACCTCGAGGCCATCGAGCAGCACGGCGATGAGTTCGACGCGCGCATGGGCGCCGAAGCCATCTTTGAATTGCTGCATTCGCTCGATCTGGCGGCCGAAGTGGGCAAGGCCCGCGAAGGCATGGGCAACACCAGCTCCGAGACCAAGCTCAAGCGGCTCTCGAAGCGCCTGAAGCTGATCGAGTCGTTCATCGAGTCGGGCAATCGGCCGGAGTGGATGGTGATGACCATTCTGCCGGTGCTGCCGCCTGATCTGCGTCCGCTCGTGCCTCTCGACGGCGGTCGCTTTGCGACCTCTGATCTCAACGATCTCTACCGTCGCGTCATCAATCGCAACAACCGCCTGCGTCGTCTGCTCGAGCTCAACGCGCCCGACATCATCGTGCGCAACGAGAAGCGCATGCTGCAGGAAGCGGTCGACGCCCTGCTCGATAACGGTCGTCGCGGCCGTGCCATCACCGGCACCAACAAGCGCCCGCTCAAGTCGCTCGCCGACATGATCAAGGGCAAGCAGGGTCGGTTCCGTCAGAACCTGCTCGGCAAGCGCGTCGACTACTCGGGCCGTTCGGTCATCGTGGTCGGTCCGACGCTGCGTCTGCACCAGTGC
>JBJTAV010000135.1:0-3101 GCA_046091005.1 Gammaproteobacteria bacterium
ATCGGTGGTGAAGTAGGGATTGGTGCGATTGAAGTTGCGATGGCCGAACTCTGCAGTGCGGTCGCACTCGGCGACGATCGCTGGCAGCGCCTCGGCGCGGACAAAGCCTTTCAATACCGCACAGCCCACCGAGTCGATCGCTGCGCGCGCATCGGCGATGACGGCCTCGCGCCTTGGCCCAGGCTGATCGATCGGATATCGATCGAGGTCTATGAAATGGCTGGCGATCGGCTGCATGCCCACTCAACCCCCTGCCGAGGCCGAGCGCGCCACATACCGAGCAAGATGCCGATCTATCTTTGATGAGTGCGTGGCCAGCCAGTCGAAGAGAAAGATGTTGATCCAGAAGACGACGGTCTCGGTTGCCCGCTCCGAGACACGGATCGCGCTGCTCAGCTGATTGAGACGCTTCACGAACTGCTCGTGCTCGTGCAGATGCTCGTTGATGAGCGGATAGTCGGTCTCTTCCATCAAGGTCTTCTCGACTGCGAAGTGCGTCAGCGAATAGTCCTTGAGGTCGACAAGCACGCGCTCGGTATCCATCCGGCTGCCGCTGCGCACCGCACCGCGCAAGGCAGCATAAATTTCGACCAGATGATGATGTTGATCATCGATGGCCTGATGACCCGTGTCGTAAGACGGATTCCAAAGAAATTCCTGATCGATCTGCTGCGGCAGACTCGACGCCTCGGCGCCGCGGCGGACGCGGCAGCGTTCCATATACACCCTGGCGAGCGGATCAGCATCAGCGATGCTGCTGTAGCGCGCAAGAATATCGAGACCTTTCTGGTAGTAACCGAGGTGGTAGCAGGCCACCGCGTCTTCAAATAAATCGAGGCCAATGATTTTGGGGGTGCGGGTCTGCTCGCGTTCGGTGTCGAACACCTCATAGACAGACACCGGACGTGTTCGTCCCTTGACCTCGATGCGATCGGCGAAGCGGATCGCGTAGCTCGCGGTATCGTCGAGGTTGAGGTAAGTCGTTTCGCTGATCAGCATGCGATTGCCGAAGCGTCGCGTGAGATCCTGGATACGCGCGGCGACGTTGACCGAGTCACCGATGACTGTGGTCTCGAGCCGCTCAGCGTTGCCGATCACGCCGAGCGCCGAGTAACCCGTATTGATACCGATACCAATTTCGAGGGTAGGCAGTCCCTGACGCGCGCGGTCCTGATTGACGCGAGCCACCCGCTCGAGCATTTCATTGCCGGCGGCGACCGCATCATCCGCGGTGCGAAAGATTGCCAACGCGCCGTCACCCAGAAACTTGTCGATGACGCCGCTGTGACCGTGAATCGGTGCCTCGTACTGCGCAAGATAGGTGTTCAAGGTTGCAAAGACATCGGCCGACTTCAGTTCCTCGGCGAGTGCCGTGAAGTTCTGGATGTCGGCGAACATGATGCTGGTCTTCATCTCGACGAAGTCACCGAGCTGAATCGCCGAAATATCGGTCGTGCCGAGGAAATTCAAAAAACTCTTGGGAACGAAGTGACCGTAGGCGCGTTGCGTGTTGCGCAGCGCCGCCATGGCGGTGCGGTGCTCGGCGCGAGTGCGCAAAATGGCGTCGTTCAGTTGGTCAAGGGAGCTGTCCTGGGACATGCGCGAAGTGTAGCGAGGCGCGGTCAACGCTGCCAAAGAACTCAGCTCCGCTGAACCTGCTCCGGAACGAAAATACGTGCTACGGTTGTCGTGTCCCTCGCCGCCAAGCCGGCCGCGCCGTACGTGCTCAACCTGCGGCACGTTCGCCGCGCGCACGACCGAATCGAAAAGAGCCTTTCCGCCGCCGAGTTTGCAAGCGCTGTGTCGGAGGGCGAGAGATTGTCGTCGCAAAAGGCGTTCGAGCTAGCAAGTGCCCCTGGTCTTTAAACCCATCCGCGCCGCCACTTTACAGAATCTTTGAGTTCTCGCCAGGCGATGACCCGTATGCGCTTCGAGTGCACCGCCTCGATCTCGATCCATTCGACGGGCGATCCCGGTGGCACGGGCTCGATCACTTTGGTCACGAGAAAATGTTTCTCTTTGTTGCGCGGCGTGACCGCCGTCCACTTCGTGTGCAGCAGTTTCTTCGGGCTCAAGGCATTGGTTGGGGCGTCTGTCATGGTGGACCGCCGAGCATCAATGCGTGCAGCCCCTTCGGGCCCAACTTCTCAAGCGTCACGAGGTTGGCGGCCGTGATGCTCGCGGTATCACCGAAAGAATCGATCGCCCGCGAGAGGCTCTGCTCGCGCAACAAGTGAAGGGTCGGGTATGGCGAACGATTGGTCGCATTGCCGATGTCATCAGGCTCGGTCCCGGCGAATTGGTAATTCGGGTGAAAGCTTGCGATCTGAATCTCGCCCTCGTGCCCCAATACCCGCAGCAGCTCATCCGCGACCGTCAGAAAACCATTGAAGTCGTGAAAATCTTGCAGGACCCGCGGATGGATCAGCAAGGTCGTCTCGAGCTCTTCGGGCGGTGCCGAAACGAGATTCTGCAACTCCGTCGCGAGATGCTCCATCAGGGCTTCTGAGGTCTCGGCATCGCTCGTGACGTAACGGATCAGGCCCTTGAGAGCAGGCGCCGGCGCAAAAGGACAGAGCTTGAGGCCGATGACAACCCGCTCGACCCAAGCGCGCGTCTCGGCAATGGACGGGTCGTCAGTTCGCGGTAGCATCGTGACCTCATTCTCAAATCTTTGATAGTCAATCGAAATCATAGGGGTACACGAACGTGATAGCAGCGCACGCGACCGGATACACGCCGGGCGAATCCTACTTCTATCCAGCCGACCGGGGTGTGGCAATGACGGCTGGTCGTGGATTGCCGTAATGGCCGGTTGCGGACCCCATTCGAGCGCGCATCGGGCGCGATCAGGCGCTGTTCGCCCAGCCCGCGCTGGCTGCGTCGCTCGGCAAATGGATGCAAAAGTCGCCCGCAAAGCCTCACGCCGATGTCTAAGGATGCGACAGCCAAGCGCCATGGCATCGCATAGGGCCCTCGAGTTCAGCGACGCCGGCACTCTTCACAGTGCGCAGACATCCGCGGCGTCCTCGACAAGGAAGCCGCCGGACTGGCGTCGCCACAACGCCGCGTAGAGTCCGTCCTTGTCGAGCAATTCACGG
>JBJTAV010000136.1:0-11163 GCA_046091005.1 Gammaproteobacteria bacterium
CCGTCCTGCCCCGCAGCCAGTGTGATGAGGTCGACATGCCCCTGACGATCGGTGTCCTCCGGGAAACTTTTGCCGGCGAAAAGCGCGTGGCCGCAGCGCCCGAAGTAGTCGAAAAGCTGATCAAGCTCGGCTTTGGCGTAAGCATCGAGTCCGGTGCCGGCGACACGGCAAATTTCAGCGACGCGGCCTTCACCGCTGCCGGTGCAAAAATTGCGGCCAGCGCGAGCGACCTCTTGGCGACCGCCGACATCGTGTTCAAGGTACGCGCACCGTCGCCGCAAGAGGTCGAGGCGATGCGACTCGGCACCACGCTGATCAGCTTCATCTGGCCGGCGCAAAACCCCGAGCTCATGAAGCAAATGGCTGAGCGTCGCTTGACCGTGCTTGCCATGGATAGTGTGCCGCGCATCTCGCGCGCCCAAAAAATGGACGCTTTGTCGTCGATGGCCAATATCGCCGGATACCGCGCTGTCATCGAGGCGGCGCATCACTTCGGGCGATTCTTTACCGGACAAATCACCGCCGCGGGCAAAGTTCCGCCAGCCAAAGTATTCGTCATCGGCGCTGGTGTGGCGGGCCTTGCAGCGCTCGGTGCTGCGGTCGGCCTCGGTGCGATCGTTCGGGCGAACGATACGCGCCCCGAAGTGGGCGATCAGGTGAAGTCGATGGGGGCCGAGTTCGTGCCCGTCGACTATCAGGAAGAGGGCAGCGGTGTTGGCGGCTACGCCAAAGTAATGAGTGAGGGCTTCCAGAAGGCGCAGCGCGAGGTCTTCGCGAAGCAAGCCAAGGACGTCGATATCATCATCACTACCGCATTGATCCCCGGCAAGCCTGCACCCAAGTTGATTACTGCAGATATGGTTCGCTCGATGCGTCCCGGCAGTGTCATTGTCGATCTCGCGGCCGAGCAGGGTGGCAACTGCGAGTTCACGGTGCCGGGCGAAGTGGTGGTGCGCGAGGGCGTCACGATCATCGGCTACACCGATTTGCCGAGCCGTTTGTCCAAGCAGGCTTCAACGCTCTACGCGACCAATTTGCTGCGGCTCACCGAAGAACTCTGCAAGACCAAAGATGGCAACATCAACGTCAATTTCGACGACGAAGCTATTCGCGGCGCGACGGTGATCAAAGAAGGCGAGGTGACTTGGCCGCCGCCGGCCCCGCGTCTCTCGGCTGCGCCGCCGCAGGCGAAGCCTGCAGCCGCCGCAGCGCCTGCGCCAGCAAGGAAATCCTCCCATGGTCATGGCGGTGGCGGCGAGCCCATGTCGGGCAAGACGCTCGCCGGCGTGTTCGCGGTGGGCGCAGCGCTCTTCTGGCTGATTGGTGCTTATGCGCCCGCCTCGTTCCTCGGGCATTTCACGGTCTTCGTGCTTGCCTGTTTCATTGGTTACATGGTGATCTGGAACGTGACGCCATCGTTGCATACGCCACTGATGAGTGTGACCAACGCCATTTCCAGCATCATTGCGGTCGGCGCCATCGTGCAGGTTGCGCCACCTTTGAGAGAGGGCGTGACTGATCGACCGGATGCGCTGATTCTGGGGCTTGCCGTAGCGGCGCTCGCGCTGACGGCGATCAACATGTTCGGCGGCTTCGCCGTGACCCGTCGCATGCTCGCGATGTTCCGCAAGTAAAGGGCTGCCGAAATGTCCGAAAATCTCGCTACAGTTGCCTATCTCGGCGCCGCCATTCTCTTCATCATGAGCCTCGGCGGTCTGTCGAATCCCGAGACCTCGCGTCGCGGCAATCTTTACGGCATGGTGGGCATGACGCTCGCGGTGCTCGCGACCGTACTCGGTCCGCGCGTCGATCTGGGCGCGGGGCTACCGTGGATTGTCGGCGCCTTGGCGATCGGTGCCGCCATCGGTCTTTATGCGGCGCGGACCGTGCAGATGACGCAGATGCCGGAGCTCGTCGCCTTGATGCACAGCCTCGTTGGTCTCGCCGCCTGCTTCGTCGGCTTCGCAAGTTATGTCGATACCTCGATCGTCTACGAAGGCGCTGAAAAAGCCATTCATGAAGTCGAGATTTACATCGGCATCCTCATCGGTGCGGTGACCTTCTCAGGATCAGTGATTGCCTTCGGCAAGCTCTCGGGCAAGGTCAGTGGCAAACCGCTGCTGTTGCCGGCGCGGCACTGGCTCAATCTTTTGGCCTTGCTGGGCGTGATCTGGCTGGGTGTGCAGTTTGTCGCGGCGCCGAGCATAGAGGCCGGGATGACGCCGCTACTTGTCATGACGGTGATCGCGCTGCTTTTCGGCATACACATGGTGGTCGCCATTGGCGGTGCCGACATGCCGGTCGTAGTCTCGATGCTCAACAGCTATTCGGGCTGGGCCGCAGCGGCCACAGGCTTCATGCTCGCCAACGATTTGTTGATCGTCACCGGCGCGCTCGTCGGCTCCTCGGGTGCCATCCTGTCCTTCATCATGTGCCGCGCCATGAACCGCAACTTTGTCAGCGTCATTGCCGGTGGGTTCGGTACCGGTGGTGGCACGGCGCCCGCGGCGACGGGTGGCGCGCAGCCGGCGGGCGAAGTGACTGCCGTGAGTGCGAGCGACACAGCCGAGATGCTGCGCTCGGCGAAGAGCGTGGTCATCATCCCGGGTTATGGCATGGCGGTGGCGCAGGCCCAGCACACGGTCTATGAAATCACCAAGTTGCTGCGCGAACAAAGCGTGAACGTGCGCTTTGCCATTCATCCGGTTGCAGGCCGCATGCCCGGACACATGAATGTGCTGCTCGCCGAGGCCAAGGTGCCCTACGACATCGTGCTCGAGATGGACGAAATCAACGACGACTTTCCGCAAACCGATGTGTCGATCGTGATCGGTGCCAACGACATCGTGAACCCGGCAGCCGAAGATGACCCGACCAGCCCGATCGCCGGCATGCCCGTGTTGCAGGTGTGGAAGTCGAAGACCTCGATCGTGATGAAGCGCTCGATGGCCTCCGGCTATGCCGGGGTCGACAACCCGCTGTTCTTCAAAGAAAACAACCGCATGCTCTTCGGCGATGCAAAGAAAATGCTCGACGAAGTATTGGTTGCGCTGAAGAGCTGAATAACGCGGCGGGGCTGTCGGTACATTCGGTGCCGATCCTCTCAGCCAATGTGCTTGCGGATCATGGCCACGAGATCAGGGGGCAGATAAGGCTTGGTGATGTAGTCGTCACAGCCTGCATCCATGCACTTCTTGCGATCGCCCGACATGGCATAAGACGTCACGGCGACGATCGGGATTTTGGCTGATCGCGGATCGGCCTTGATGCGACGGGTCGCTTCGTAACCATCGATCTCCGGCAAGCGAATATCCATCAGCACGAGATCGGGCTGCTCGTTGATGGCCATGGCAACACCTTGCAGTCCATCGGTGGCTTGGAGCACGGCGTAGCCCTCACGCTCGAGAACCAGTTGAAGGATCTCGAGGTTGTCGTCGGTATCTTCAACTACCAATATTCTTTTCATGATGCTTTCGCCTCGAGTGTTACCGCACGAACAGGCAACAGCACGGTAAAGCACGATCCTTTACCGGGCTCTGATTGCACACTGATGCTACCGCCATGTTTCTTGACGATCTGATCGACGATGGCGAGACCCAGGCCCGCGCCGGCCTCCATTTCGTCGGGCAGCGAAATTTTCGAGAAATCCTTGAATATCTTGAGAATGTTTTCCGGAGCAATACCGCGACCCGAATCGAGCACACGGATGCGGAAATTCGCGTCGACGAGATCGACAGTAAGTCGGATGAAGCCCTCATCGGTAAACTTGACCGCATTGTGCAGGAGATTGATCAGCACCTCGGCCACACGCATGCGATCGCCCAACCCTTTGGGTAGCGGACCGACGACTTCCGTTTCGATCGTGAGCCCACGGGCTTCGGCGAGTGTCGCCGTTGTCGCGAGTGCGCTTGCGACAACGCTCGCCATGTCATATTCCTCGACATTGAGTTCGAGGTAGCCGGCTTCGATGACGGAGATATCGAGCACCTTGTTGACAAGGTCAAGCAGGTGTCGCGAATTGATGCGGATGCGCTCAAGCGGCCCGCGCGATTTCGGTTCGATCTCGCCGTAGTAACCTGCCAGGAGAGTTTCCGTATAACCGATGATCGCGTTCATCGGTGTACGCAACTCGTGACTCATATGCGAGAGAAACTGCGACTTGGCCTCGCTAGCCGCCTCGGCGGCGCGACGCGCGTGTACAAGTTCGGTTTCGCCAATGAGCTTTCGATTGGCGGCTGCGAGTTCAGCCTGTTTTTTACGGGAAACGTCGAGAAGCATTTGTGCATCCTCGACCGACAGCATCGAGTTGCGCAGCACCATCAGCACGTCGCTGAGGCTGTTGTGCGGGGGCAGATCGCGCAGGCGAACGCCGAGTTTCGACAGCGCCTCGTGATCGGATACCACGGGCCACCACAGGTAGTAGAGCGAATACGCTCCATCGTAGTACGCCTGCCCCTTCATGGTGGTATGCGGTTCGGCCGTTGCGCTCATGATGAGTGGCCGCTTGCCGTGCCAACTGCTTGCGCCGAACACATAGCCGTTCGGCGGCGCGCGATACTCGAAGTGTTCGAGCAGTAGATCACCACGGCGCAAAGCGGGAAAGATTCGCTCGGCCAGAGCGCCAAGATCAGTGATCCGCTGCTCCCGATCGAGCACGAACGTGAACGGGAACAGTTCCTTCAGCAGCTCGTGAGCTGCAGAGGATTCAGAGGATTTCGACTTCGAAGGAATCATGATCGGCACCCGCCGATTTTTGAGCGACTTGAGCCACTTTGACCGTGGTACCGCAGCGCTCGGCGAGTCCTTCGATCAAGCCGACCACCATGGGGGCGAGCCCCTCGCGCTTGGAGCGGTAGTGCACCAAAACTCTGTTTGCCGTCTTGTCGGTCACCGTGAATTGCGGGGGCATCATTTTGTCGAAGCCCTTTTGGGTGCCGTAGAGCGGAAAAACGTTGCCCAGTCGAAAATGCAATTCGTCCAGATTTTCGAGCATTTCGACAAGCGTATCGCCAGCCTCGTCCAACAAAGGGCCATAGCCTTCATTCGAGGCGTAGCTGATCCAGAACTTGCCGAAACGGCGCATGAGTTCCTCGGCCGATGCTCCGAGCACTGCGCTGGCAGCCCCGACAATGTTGAAGGTCAAAGAATCGGGGTAGGTGTCCATGCGAACGAAGATCGTGTCTTTGGCACCCGCTTTTTCGCAAATGGCTTGCCACACGGTCTCGCCATGCTGGGCAAGGACCATTTCCTGCAAGCCACGATTGATCATGCCGTACATCTGTTCTCCCGGCGCGATGCGGTTACGCGGATCTGCCGCCACAGGCTAGCATGAAAATGCCATTTCGGTGTTAGTCGTAAATCAGCGCGCGCCGCCTCGCAGCTGCAAAATCCTCCGACGCCGAGGCCCAGCTGCTCGCAATCGCATCGGCATCGAGTCGGGCGTCGACCTGTTCGCGAAGGGTGAGGTTACCCCAATGCGTCCCGATCGCTCGATCGTCACGAAACACGGCACGCTCCGGGTAGAGGGTGCGCAGCTTCAAAAGTATGGCAACTGCGGTATGCAACGGCCGATAGACCGAAGGCTCGGTGACCCGCAGGCGTACGCCCTGCATCGACGCGTCCCGATACTGGCCGTAAAACGGTTTGTAGTGAATCGCCTGAAAACGAACGCCGGGCAGCTGCAAAGCCTGGAGAGATTCCTCGAGCTGGCTGGCGTCAATGAATGTCCCGCCGATGATTTCGAACGGCATGGTCGAGCCAACACCCTCGTTGATATCTTTGATCGTCGAGGCCACCATGCCGGTGGTGGTGTAGAGATACGCCTGAGTTACCGAGGGCACATGCGGTGAAGTGATGCTCCAGATGAGTCCGGTATCCTCCCAGCTCATCTCACGACGCCAGCCGCGCATCGGCACCACGTGCAGCTCGCAGCCGATCGCGAGTTGATCATTGAAGTAGCGGCCCACCTCGCCGAGGGTCATGCCATGGGTCACCGGAACGGGGCCCCAGCCGATGAAGCTGCGGAAGCGCTCTTCGACGAGTGGGCCCTCAAAGTTCAGCCCGCCGAGCGGGTTGGGTCGGTCGAGTACCACAAGCGGGATGCGTGTCGTGGCGCAGGCGCGAAGCGCCTCACCGAGTGTCGAGATATAGGTATAGGTTCGCGAGCCGACGTCCTGAATATCGAAAAGAATCACTTCCACGCCCGCGAGCGCTGATTCGGAGGGACGCTTTTCTTTCCCGTAAAGGCTCACTACGGCAATACCGGTTTTGGGATCACGTCCGTCGACGATGGTTTCACCGGCGGGAACCTCGCCGCGGATACCGTGCTCCGGACCAAACAGTCGTACCAAAGATAGACGCGGATCGCGCGCAAGTCGGTCGACAGTTGGCACGAGATTACCGTCGACGCCCGATGGGTTGGTGATCAGGCCGACGCGCTTGCCAGCAACGAGATTGAAGTAGGGACTATCGGACTCCAGCAGCACTTCGATGCCGAGCCGGACACGAGTTTGCTCTGCGGTTGCCAAGCCAATCGAGGTGATCAGCAGCGTGAGAAACGCGAAACCGACGACAGGATCTAGCGAACGCTTCATGTTTTCGATTCAAGCCTTGAAGTACCAACGTCGCCGATGGAGCCACTCTGCCACCAGCCAATAGGCTAGAAGAGTCGCCACGGCAAAGAAAAAAGAACCCAACCTCTGATCGGCTGCCAGCGATACAAAGAACTCACGATAGACCCACGGCAGCAGGGCGATATATGACAGCTCGCCCGTGGAATCAACGCCGTCTTCGAAGCGGATCAGGGCGAGGATGCGCGGCACGAGTCCGCTGAGTGCAAAAATGAGTAGCGCGTTTCGACCAAAAGCCTCGCAACCGCGCAGCAGGGGTTCGGTCAGGGCGTGCTGCCAACGCCACCGGTCCAGGCACTGCAGCAGTACCGCTATCACGAGAGTCGCCAAGCCTGTGGTCAAAAGCACATAGCTCGAAGTCCAGATTTTTTTGTTGATTGGCATCAGCTCGTGCGCGAGTGATCCGGCAGCAGTGGTCACGATGGCCATGAATAGCAGATCGCGAACGAGGGTCGCCGATGTACGGCGTTGCAACAAAAAGCTGCCGATCGCATAACCAAGCAACACTTGAGCAATGGCCGGCACTGTACTCGCGAGACCCTCGGGATCGAAGGGTACGCCTTCACCGTGGTACAGGTGAGATTCCCCGAGAAGAGCTCGATCCAGCGCGGTACCAAAGAAACCATCGATCGAATACGGATCGGGTCCGTTGGCAAAAGAGACACACGCCCACCAATAACCTGCCAGCAAGCCGGCGCTGCAAATCCATGCTGCGCGTACGCCGCCGGCGCGAACAATGAGTGCGGCAAAAGCCCAGCAGATTGCGATCCGCTGCAATACGCCCATGACACGCAGCGTGTCGAAATCTTTGGCCTGCAGAGCGTCATCCGCTCCCCATTTGACGAAGGGCGAGGCATTGAGCAGCAGGCCGATCCCGAAAATGAGCAAAGTGCGTCGGGCCCACTTTGCCCAAAAGTCAGCGCTCGAAGTATCTCGGCCTTGGGTCAGCGCGAGCGCATTGCCGACAGCAAACAAAAAGAAAGGAAATACGAGGTCAGTGAGGGTCCATCCATGCCAGGCCGCGTGGGCGAGTGGTGAATAGAGATGGGACCAGGAGCCCGGATTATTGACGAGAATCATCAGCGCGACGGTGGCGCCACGAAACACATCCAGCGTTCTGTTTCGATCGAGCATCGCGTGCGTAGGCACGGTAGAAAGACCGTTCCGGACAGTCAGGCCGTGACCAGGATTTTAGCGACCCGATTTCTGCCCTCGGATTTCGCGCGATATAGCGCAGCATCGGCGAGTTGGTTGACAGTTTCCCAGTTCACATCTTCCGGCTGACGGGTCGCCACGCCGATGCTGACGGTAATACGGAGCTCGCCGATCGCAGTGACGAAGGGCACCTCACTGATCGACTGTCTTACACGCTCGGCGACAATGACGGCATCCTCGATCGCCGTTGCTGGCAACATCGCGACGAATTCTTCGCCACCGAATCGCGCCCAAAGATCTTCGGCTCGTAGCACTTCCTGAATACGGCCGGAAGTCTCAGCGAGAACCTGATCGCCTATGGCATGGCCGTACTGGTCGTTGATTTTTTTGAAATGATCGATGTCGACCATAATCAGAGACAGCGCTTCGTTACGTCGTCGTGCCCGGGCCCACTCGCGATCCGCAAGCTCGTTGAATCCGCGCCGGTTGTACGCATGTGTGAGGGCATCGCGTCGTGCCTGCTTTTCGAGTTCGCGACGCAGACGCTCGGCCGTGAGAATGGTCAACAGCAAGGGGATCAGCACGAACACCGGAATCGCGATGATCGAGTATTGAAAGTTGCCGATGCCCGCGGCAAAGACGCTCTGTGCGTCCGACTGCAGCAGCAGCGCCCCGCGAACCAAACCCGAAACCGCCAACAATGACAGTGCGATACCGATGAGCGGGTGGGTGATCGATCGCTGTTCGCGGACAACCGTGAAGCAGGCCCAGGCCGCGTAAAGATCGAACGCACCGGCGACTACTTGGAAGGACATCACCGAGACAGCCACATTGGCGTTTTCGCCGGTCGCGGTGCTCATTACAACGAGACCGATGAGCAGTGCAACGATGCCGGCCGTCCAAGGCGGCGCTCGGTTGGCCGCACGAACGACTCCGGCGTCGAATATCAGCCACCCGCCCAACACCAGCAGGTTGCCGATCATCCATGGCAAAGTGGCCATGGTGTCGCTGGAGAGCATCAATACGGGGATGCCCAAGGCACACAAGCCGGCGCCAATCGCCCACTCTCGTGCAGGAGGGTAGTGGCGCTGGGTCATCCACAGCACCAAAATTGCCATGCTTTGGCCGATGCGCAGCACGCCGCCGTCGAAAAGCTGTGTCAGTGGGTCGAGCGAGAAGTTCACGACGACCGATAATCGCACCAAATTGGGTCTTTCGTCGACCCACAGCCCCTTTGGCGGATCGGCTACAGTGTGGGGGATGGGGTTCTCCGAGACACAGGTTCGCGAGTTTTTCGACCAAGGTTGGACGGTCGTCGAGGGGCTCTTCAGTCTGGAGGAGATGCTGACGGCTCGGGCCGCGTTCGAGCGCCTATATGGCCGGGCGCAACGCCTGCGCAGCACACAGGATCACGACGGGGCCTACTTCGTACTCGACGCGCCCCCTTCGGGCGAGGTCGTCGTGAAGCGGGTGGTGTGGGCGGGCGGAGCAGAGCCTGACCTCTTGGCCCTTAGTGCCGACCCCAGGCTGGTGGAGCCCGCCCTCGATCTGCTCGGCAGCGAGCATTGTGAGCAACTGCTCTGTCAGGCGCATTTCAAGATGCCGAGAGACGGCGTTTCTTTCGACTGGCATCAGGACGTGCAGCACCGCGACAAGGGGCCGGGGACTTGGCGCGATCTGAACGGCCGCGGCTCCTATGTTCAGACCATCATGCTGATCGACGACATGACGGAGGCCAACGGCCCCCTGAAGTTCATCCCCCAAAGCGCGGTTCGTGGCGGCACATTGCGTCTGTCGGCCGCGTCCTATGACTACAACACGCCTATGGGAGTCGGCAGCGATCCTGCGCCTTTCGACGAGTCGCAGGCGGTGACTGTTACTGGTCGTGCGGGTGACGTACTTTTCTTTGGTCCCTACGCCATACACGGCAGTACGGCGAACGAGTCGGATACTCCACGCCGCATTCTGATCAATGGCTACGCTTATCCGGGTGCGAACGGTCGGGTGTATCCCGGGCGCGAATCGGGGCGCAGCTTGCACCGATTAGCGGTCGCCTAGCGGCGCAACGGCCATGGGCAGCAATTATTTTCACGTCCTCGATTGGGCCATCGTCGGCGCGTACTTTGCGCTCGTGACCTGGATCGGTCATCGCGTCAAAGATTTGCAAGGTAGTACCCGCGAATATTTCCTGGGTTCGCGCTCGTTGCCTTGGTATGCCGTGTCGATGTCTATCGTTGCCACGGCCGTGAGTGGAGTCACCTTCATCGGCGTGCCGGCGCTCGTTTTTGCGCAGGGTGGTGACTTCCGTTATCTGCAGTTCTGTCTGGCGGGGCTTGTTTCGAAGGCTATTCTCGGGCACTTCATTTTGCCGCGTCTCTATGAAAAGAATTACGCGAGTCCCTACGACTTCATCCGCGACAAGCTTGGCCCGATATTCGGCAAACTGTCGGCGCTGCTCTTTTTCATCGGGGCAGTGCTTGGCCAGGGCGTACGAGTGTTCGCGGTCGCGTTGGTGCTCGAGTTGTTGACCGGTCTCGATTTTGTCGGTTGTGTCGCCCTCAGCGTGGGCGTGGCTGCACTCAGCACTATGCTCGGCGGAATTCGTGCGGTGGTCTGGTCCGACGTGCTGCAGTTCTGCATGTTCGTCGCCGCCGGCGTGATTGCGATTCTCTTCGTCACTCAAACATATCCCGAAGGATTGACGGGTCTGCTATCGGCAGCTGATTCCGCAGGTAAGACGCATGTCGTCGATTGGAGCACCGATCCGCGTATCAACTTCACGCTTTGGGCCGGCGCGTTTGCAATGCCGTTCCAGAATCTTGCGGCCTACGGTACCGATCAACTCAACACGCAGCGCATGCTGTGTTGCCGATCGGTGCGAGAGGCGCGAATCGCGCTCTATGTCAGCAACTTCGGCGAGCTCGTAGTCGTCTTGTTTTTGCTGGTGGGCGTCGCTCTTTGGGGTAATTACAATCTGAACCCCATCGATCCTGCATTTGCTCCGCTCGTTGCCGAGAACGTCGATCGAATTTTCCCGGCATTCATTTTGTCCGAGATGCCCACCGGACTGCGTGGGTTCATGGTGGCAGCCTTGTTTGCCGCGGCGATGTCGAGTCCGGTGCTCTCGGCGCTTTCCGAGACCAGCATCACGATGTTCCACGAAGGGCATCGCAACGGCACGCTGGACGAGGCGAGAGCAGTAATGCTGTCGCGGATCTTGGTGATTGTCTGGGCCCTAGTTCTGGGCGGTTTTGCGCTGCTGCTGGCGGGCTCTGACGAAAGATTGATCCCGCTGGCATTCGCCATGACGGCCTATACCTATGGCCCGATGTTGGGGCTTTTTCTGCTCGCCTTGTTCGTTCCGCGTGAGCGGATCATC
>JBJTAV010000137.1:0-4660 GCA_046091005.1 Gammaproteobacteria bacterium
AGCGGGCGCTTCAATGCCTATCTCGAGATTGGCGCGGACGGTGCCATCCACATCACTTGCCCGCAGTCGGAAATGGGCCAGGGCATTCACGACGGTCTGCCAAAGATTTTGGCCGAAGAGTTGGAGGCGCGCTGGGAAGATGTTCGCGTACGCATGCCAAGCGCGGACGATGCCTTCATCAATCCCATCACGAAGCGCCATCGAACAGCGAATAGCGAGTCCACCAATATTTATTTCGGTCTGTTGCGCACGGCTGGCGCTGCCGCCCGCGACATGCTGATCGCAGCCGCAGCGCAACGCTGGTCGGTCGCGGCGGGCGAGTGCAGGGCGGCCGGCTCCAGAGTGACCCACGCAGCGAGCGGTCGGTCGGCAGGCTACGGCGAGTTGGCTGCGGCAGCTGCTGCGATGCCGGTGCCGAGCGCACCCGTGCTCAAGGACCCCAAAAATTTCACGCTGATCGGTCGTGCGACACTGCGCAAAGACACGCCGGCCAAAGTCGACGGCAGCATGGTTTTCGGTATCGATGTCGCGCTGCCCGGCATGCTGCACGCCGCGCTGCGGCGCTCGCCGACGGTTGCCTCAAAGGTAGTGAACTTCGATCGTGATGCTGCTTTGTCACTGCCCGGGGTGGTCGATGCCTTTGTCGTGCCCGATGGCGTGGCGGTGATCGCCAACTCGACCTGGAGCGCGCGTCGCGCCGCCGAAGCGCTCAATGCCACCTTTGATGACACATCCGCGCAAAACGTTGATACCGACGGCATGCGCGCGCGTCTACGCAAAGCCTTGGACGATGATACGAAAGCGCTGGCCGGCAGACCGATGCCGGGATTTCCAGCCTTCGACAAAGCGGCCACGATGGCTGCTCTAGAGAGTGCGGCGCGGCGTCTCGAATGGGAGTACGAAGTGCCGTTCCTCGCGCATGCGGCACTTGAGCCGCTCTGTGCCACCGCGGTGGTCCGCGCAGACGAAGCGGAAGTTTGGGCACCCACGCAGCAGCCTGATCGTACGCGCGACATGATGGCGCAGGTCACGGGGTTGCCGCGCGAGCGCTGCAAACTGCATGTCACATTTTTGGGCGGCGGCTTCGGTCGCAAGTGGGAAGTCGATTTCGTTCGGCAAGCGGTACAGATTGCCAAGGGTGCCGCAGCGAGTCGCCCCGGAACGCCGGTCAAACTGACTTGGACGCGTGAGCAGGATTTTCGCCACGATCGTTTCCGACCTGCGCACCTCGTGCGCACTCGTGCAGGGCTCGATGCCGCAGGCAAGCTGGTCGCGATGCACAGCCGGACAACGGGCATCAGCATGTGGAAATACCACGGTCGACCGTCGGTGCCCGGCATGGCAGACCCGTTCGCAGCCGGCTGGTTGATCAACGACAACTATCGCTTCCCGAATAAATATATCGACTACGTCGAGACACCCGAGCCCGTGCCGGTCGGCACGTGGCGATCGGTGTCGCAGTCAATGAATTGTTTTTTCTCCGAGAGCGCGATCGACGATGTGGCCTTTGCCACCAAGCGCGATCCGCTCGAGTTGCGGCTCGAAATGTGTGCGAGCGACGCGCGAGCCACGGCTGTGCTGCGCAAGGCTGCAGAGCTTGCAGGCTGGGGAAAAAAGTTGCCGAAGGGCAGGGGTCGCGGCATTGCCCTGGCACTCGGCTACGACTCCTATTGCGCGGAAGTGGTCGAGGTCTCGGTCAAAAATCGCAAGATCAAGATCGAGCGCATTGTCGCGGTATTCGACTGCGGCACGATGATCGATCCGCATAACGTCGACGCTCAGGTTGAAGGCGGTATCGTCTGGGGTCTCTCGGCTGCCATCGATGGACAAATCAACTTCGCCAACGGTGCTGCAGTCGAAGACAATTTCCATACCTCGCCGATCCTGCGGATCAATCAAACACCACGCATCGAGGTGCACCTGCTCAAGACCGATCACAAGTCGGGCGGGGCAGGCGAGGCGAGTGTGCCTGGCGTTGCGCCAGCGCTCGCGAGTGCCATCCACATGGCGAGCGGCGAACGACCGCGGCGATTGCCCATCATTGCGTCAGGGTTCGAGTTCGTCTGATGAGCCTCAAAAAATTCGGGCTGTGGTTGGGCGTCATCGGCTTTGTGGTGATGCTTGCGCTGCCTGCGCCCGAAGGGCTCTCGGACACCGGCTGGCGCGTAGCTGCCGTGACCGTGCTCATCGGCTGCTGGTGGTTCACCGAAGCCGTTCCGGTGACGCTGACGGGCAGCCTGCCGTTTCTGACGCTACCTTTGCTCGGCATCGCCAAGCCCGATGCGATCGCCAGTCTCTACATGTCGCCGGTGCTGTTTTTGATCCTGGGTGGCTCGCTGATCGGACTCGCGTTCGAAAAATGGAACTTGCATCGGCGCGTTGCGTTGATGGTGGTCTCGAGAGCGAACCCTGAGCCGCGATCTTTGCTGCTTGCCATCATGGCGGTGACTGCGCTTGTTTCGATGTGGGTCAATAACTCGGCAACCACCGTGATGATGCTGCCGATCGCCATGGCAGCGCTGGCTGCGGTGGTGCCCGAAGACGGGGCGAACACTGATGCAACTCTGCAGCGCCATCATCGGAATTTCGCTGCGGCCATGATTCTGGCGGTGTCGCTCGCCTCGAACCTTGGTGGCTTTGCCACACCGATTGGTACACCCGTGAATTCGATCGCGGTAGGCATTCTCGAACGCAGCTACGACGTACGACTGAGTTTCGTCGAGTGGATGAGCTTCGGCGTGCCGTTCATGCTGCTCAGCGTACCGATGGCTTGGTGGATCCTTTCACGCGTCACCTTGCCGTTCAAGTTTGCAGGCGCGAGTCGCGAATCGATACGTGCAAGCATTGGCGAGCCAGGCCCGATGGGTGTTGCGGAGCAGCGCGTGCTCGTCATCGTGGTCATCGTCGCCGCGGCTTGGGTATTTTTGCCTGTGCTTGAAAAATCGGTGCCGGGTTTGACTGACGCCGGTATTGCGGTCGCCGGCGCACTGGCATTGTGTCTTTGCCCCTCGGGTGACAAGCGCCCGGGCGCCGCAGCCGTGTTGCTCGAATGGGAAGACGCCAAGCGTGCACCGTGGTATCTCATCTTGTTGCTCGGCGGCGGTCTCGCGCTTGCGGATGCCGTCGTCAAATCTGGTCTTTCGGCGTGGTTGGGCAACTCGCTCTCGGCGGTCAGCGATTTACCCTTGCTGCCGATGTTGATCGCCATTTCTTTGCTGTGCGCGCTCATCACCGAAGCGGCGAGCAATGTCGCGACCGCCACCATCTTCATTCCGATTGCGGCAAGTCTCGCGCTCGGCGCCCATTATGATCCCGCGCTTGCGGCCGTAGCCGCGGCGATGGCCGCCAATTTGGGTTTTGCTAATCCTGCGGCGACCTCCTCGAACGCCTTGGTCTATTCGACGGGGCGTATTCCAATCACCGCGATGCTGAAGACGGGTTTATTGATCGACGTGGCGGGCGCCGTACTGATCGCGCTTGGTTGCGCCTGGATTCTGCCTCTGTTGTCACTGCGCTGACGTATGTCACGCCCACGCCCGCAGGATCTGCTCGAGTTTTTGCTGCCCCTGATCGCCGGGGCGGCCTATGTACGTGGCCGCGCGGAGTCGTTCACCCTCAGCTCGATCTTGTGGTTGCTACCCTGTATTTCTTTGTTTGCCGGTACCCTGTGGGCGCCGGTCGCTCGCCTGTTGCGCGATCCGAATCTGGCTGCCTTGGCGCTCGGTTTCGCGCCAGTCATTCTTGCAGCCTATGTCCTGCAGCCATCGCCACTCACCCTGCAGGATCCGGTGCTTTGGTGCGTGGCAACGCCGTTTGCGATGTGGTGCGCCGCAGTGCGCCTGCTCGAGCGTCCGGGCACACAGACGCGAAGCCTCTTTCTGCTCATCAATACGGTGGCTGCAGCGGTGCTGCTGGTGCCGATCATCGGTGGCCGAATTCATTGGGGCATGATCATTTTGCCGTTCGCCGTGTTCAGAATCGCGGCGAACAATGCCGACAAGATTCGTGTGAACTTTGCAGGGCAGCCGGAAGATCTGGCGGGGCTCGCAGAGGCGAGGGCAATTGCCGGCCGAATTCAGTGGATCGGTGGCGCCTGGGTTGCTGCATGGGCGGGCGTACTGCCTAGCCAATGACGCAGCATGGCGGCCGTGGCCACGCCTGAGCGGCGAGCCAGCTCGAAGACCTCGGCGGGCGTTAGCGTTTCATCTGCTCGGTCCGAAATCATCCGCAAACAGGCGAACGGCACCTCGAACTCGTGGCAGACCTGGGCGACGGCCGCGCCCTCCATTTCAACGCACAGCGCACCCGGCACTGCCTCGAGCACCCGCGCCCGCGCCTCACGGGTACCAATGACTTGATCGCCGGTGGCGATATCACCAAGCCAGACCCGTGAGTGCCGAGTGGCCAGCAAGGCACTGCGCAAAGTCTCGGTCAGGATCGGATCGGTCGGCAGCGCCGCCATGTTGAGTAGCGGCACATGGGTGCGCGGAAAGAACGGGGAGGCGTCGAGATCGTGCTGAAACAAGGCGCGCGCGAACACGTGATCGCCAATCGCGAGCTCATCACTCAAGGCGCCTGCGATCCCCGTGAAGATGACGCTTGAGGGCTTGAGCTCGGTCAGCAGATGCGCCGCCGTGGAGGCCGCAGCAACTTTTCCCCA
>JBJTAV010000138.1:0-3509 GCA_046091005.1 Gammaproteobacteria bacterium
TGCTCGCAAGCATCGGTCTCATCGCCCTCGTGGGCGCGATTTGGTGGATCTTCAGCTAGCGCGGGGCGCGCGACAATGAGCCTCGATGTATTCGCGATGCGTTGGCATCGAGGCGGCGGTGTCGGCGATCGCTCGCCGCAGACCGCCTAGGTAACGCGCGGCGTCGATATCTGTGCGTTGATCGACGAGCGGATCGTAGCCTTGTGCCTCGACCAATTGCCCAACAAAGACGGCGAGCCAAGAAGGATTCTGGAATAGCTCTAGCGAGGTCGAGACGAGACGTCCTCGGGAGCGGAAGTGCTCCATCTTGTATTGCAGTGATTCGGGGATGTTCATCGCGGCGCAGGCGCGCCACAACTCCGAGTCGTCGCGGCGGGTCGCGTGATAGTGCAGCACCAGAAAATCGCGGATGCCCTCGTACTCGAGCGCGGTGAGCCGGTTGTACTCACGAATTGCGAGTTCGTCGAACCGTCGATCCGGAAACAGGGCGAGCATCCGTGTGATACCGGTCTGGATCAAATGCAGACTGGTTGATTCCAAAGGCTCCATGAAACCGGCTGCGAGTCCAATGGCGACGCAGTTGCGGTTCCAGAATGCGCGCCGGCGGCCGGTGACGAAGCGCAAGGGTCGCGGATCAGCCAGCGGTTTTCCGTCCAGATTGGCGAGTAGCGTATCGGCGGCAGACTGATCGCTGATGAATCGACTGCAATAGACATAACCGTTGCCAATGCGATGTTGCAGCGGAATGCGCCACTGCCATCCGGCCTCGCGCGCGGTCGAGCGCGTGTAAGGCGTGAACACGCCTGCCGACTCGCAGGGTACGGCCACTGCGCGATCACAGGGCAGAAAGTGGGTCCAGTCCTCGTAGCCGCTTTTGAGAGCGCCCTCGATGAGCAGACCACGAAAGCCGGAGCAGTCGACAAAGAAATCGGCGTGTACTTCGCGGCCATCCGCGAGCCGTACGCCCTCGACATAGCCGTCGGCGCGCAGCATCACATCGACGATCTTGCCCTCAAGGCGGGTGACACCGCGAGCCTCCGAGTAGCCGCGCAGATAGCGCGCATAGAGACCTGCATCGAAGTGATACGCGTAGTCGAAAGTGCTTTTCGCGAGTCGCGGATCGCGCGTGGGCTGATCGAATTTGCCTGCGCGACCTGCAACCCACGCCATCGAGTATTCGCCGATGTCGGTGGTGTCACCGCGCTGGCGCTCACGCAGCCAGTACTGGTGCAGCGGCACGGCATCGAAGTCGGCGCCGTAGGGTCCGAACGGATGAAAGTAGCGGTGGCCTTTGCGAGCCCAATCGACGAATTCGATGCCGAGTTTGAACGACCCCTGCGTTTGACGGACGAATTCGTGTTCGTCGATGCCGAGTCGGGCATTGAAGAGTTTGATCGGCGGTATGGTTGCTTCGCCGACACCGACCGTGCCGATTTCTTCGGACTCGACCACCGTGATCTGCGCGTGCTTCACCGCATTGGCGAGCGCGGCTGCGGCCATCCAGCCGGCTGAGCCACCGCCGATGATGGCCACCGAACGCAGTCGCTGATCTTCGTGAGCAAACATCAGGCGGCCTCCGCGCGGCAATGTCTGGCAATGAATTCGGCATGCTCGGGCAGCGTCGCTACGGTCTTGCCGACACGATCGCGTACCAATTGCAGGAACTCATTGACTTGAGTATCGCTTGCCAAGCCCGCGAGCGGATGATGTCGACGTGGCTTCAAGCCCTGACCCGTCATGACCTGCAACCACGCGATTTCGGTGAACAGTTCGTCGGCTTCACGATGGATGCGTCCTTCCTCGCGGAAGAGTTCCATCTTGGCGGCCAAAGAATCGGGGATACGCATGTGGCGTCGGTCCTGCCAAAAAGGTTCGTCGCGGCCGTTGAGGTGATAGTGCAGGATCAGAAAGTCGCGAATGCGCTCGAACTCGAAAATGCACTGTCGGTTGTATTCGTCGACGAGTGCCGCAGAGTGCCGGTGCTGCGGAAAAAGCGTCAGCAGCCGCGATAGCCCGGACTGCACCAGATGGATGCTGGTCGACTCGAGGGGCTCCATGAAGCCGCTGGCAAGACCGAGCGCCACGCAGTTTTTATCCCAGAACTTGCGTCGACGCCCGGTGGTGAAGCGCAGCGGGCGCGGATCGGCAAGTGGTTTGCCATCGAGATGGGCGAGCAGTACGGCCGTCGCCTCATCGTCACTCATCCATGCGCTCGAGTAGACATGACCGTTACCGATGCGATGTTGCAGCGGGATACGCCACTGCCAACCCGCAGCTCGGGCGCTGGCGCGGGTGTAGGGCAAGAGAGGATTTGCAGACTCGCAGGGGACGGCCATGGCGCGATCGCAGGGCAGCCAGTGCGTCCAGTCCTCGTAGCCCGTTTGCAAAGCACCTTCGATGACCAGGCCGCGAAACCCCGAACAGTCGATGAAGAAGTCACCCTCGATCTGGCGCTCACCATCGAGTTGCAGGGCACTCACGAAGCCCTGCTCGTCTTGCAGCACATGATGGATGCGGCCTTCGATGCGGCGTACGCCGCGCTTCTCGGCGTGGGCTCTAAGATAACGCGAGACGAGTGCCGCATCGAAATGAAAGGCATGCGCGAGTCCGTGCGGCAAACCTTCGATGCGATCGAGCCGCGCGAATCGATTGGCGCGTGCCGCGACAGCAGCGGGTGAGTAGTTCCAAAGATGATCGCCGGGCGGCAGTCGGCCCGCGGCCTGAGCACGCCACCAATAGTGCTGAAACTCCGCCATGCCGAGTCCGCGTCCGATGGGACCGAAGGCATGCAAGTAGGATTCGTCGGGCTTTCCCCAGCCGACGAACTCGATCGCGAGCTTGAAAGTGCCATTGATTCGACGGATGAAATCGTCTTCGTCGATGCCGAGCAGATTGGTGAGCAGATGAATTTGCGGGATCGTCGCTTCACCCACGCCGACGATGCCGATTTCTTCGGATTCGACCAGCGTGATATCGAGGCGATCACCGAACACGCGCGCGAACGTTGCGGCGGCCATCCAGCCGGCCGTACCGCCACCAACGATGACCACTTTTTTGATTGCGGATGATTCCGTCACCGAAAACTCCCTGCTCGCGGCCACTCTAACCGAGACCGTGCTTGCTCGAGTGCAGGCCCTCAAAAAAAAGCCCCCGTCACGTCACCGTGACAGGGGCTCATGACGATCTTAGCCGTCTTGTTTAGGCGTCCGAATTACTTCGCCGACCAGGAAACGCCGAGCATGTAGCTACGACCGTAACGCTGGCTGTCGATGACTTGGCGAGCATCCACCTCGTTGAACGTGCCGAAACGCTCGTCATTGAGGTTGAAGCCCTGCAGCATCACGCTCACGCCCTCGAGTCGGCCCGATAAGCGATAGCCGATCTGCGCATCGATCACCGACTCGCCTTCGACGAGGCGGAAGGTGCGACCGTTACCGAAGCCCGACACCTCACCGAGGAAGTCCGAGCGATAGCGGTTGCTGACACGCGCCGAGAAACCCTGGGCTTCG
>JBJTAV010000139.1:0-11333 GCA_046091005.1 Gammaproteobacteria bacterium
TCGATTCGACTGACTTCCGAGAGTCCGAGCTCGTGCACTTGCTCGGCATTCAGGTCGGTGGTCGTGCTCGACTTGAGCGCGGCCGCGTAAATCGCCTCGCCCTGCGGCAGGCGCCAGATGCCTGCGTCATGATTGGCCGTGAGCTGCATGTCCTCGAAGAGGGCGATCATCGCCTCGTAACCCGGAATGACTTCTCGTTGCACGATCTGCCGTGCTGCGGCCACGATCTTCGCGCGCTCGGTATCGTTTAACCCTTCAACTTTTTCGAGCTTGGCGGGCAGGGTGGTGACGAGTGCGTTCTTCTCGGTGCCGCCGTCGATGAATGCGCGCATGCCGAGCAGCGACTGAGAAATCACGAAATCGGGTGGTACGACACCGTTCGCCCGATCATCCTCGACACGGACTTTGGCCTCCCGGAGCACGCGCCCGAACTCGGTCAGTCGCGAGAGATATCTTTGAGCGCTGCGCGGGCTCTTGATGACATGGCCATCCGTCAAAAACTGCGGGGTGTCGACCGTCGCACCGGAAATCTGATTGATGCGATATCCCGAGTGTTCGAACTCGCCCTGTCGAATCAGATCATCCAGAAACCAGGCGGTGATCTTCCAGGTGAGCAGCTCCTGCCCCTCGAGGCCCACGGGGCCGTAGTGGTCGAGGCCGGCGCGAGCATTGCGCAGGCGGGCGAGCATCTTCTTTTCATGCTCGATCGTCAGATCGTCGAGTTTGCCGCTGTGAAGGTCGAGCAGCGTGTCGTCGATGAGACCGACCTGCGTCAAAGCCTGCGGCGAACCCAAAGCCAGCTGGACCGTGATTTTGTTGACGTAATTGTTGATTCCGACTGGCGTGAACCAGAACCACATCGAGGCTGCGGCGAGACCTGCGACGACAAAACCGAAAAACCACAGCAGGACTTTCCGCAACGCAGTCATGTCATTCCCCGTTTGATTCCGGATTGAGGTTGCGATGGATTATCCACCAGCCCGGGTCCAAAATGTTCGGAAGGGGCGTTTTGGGAGGGCCAATGAAAACCGAGTTCACGCTGACTACGCTGCTGTTGACTGTTGTCTGCTTGTTCGTGGCCCTGGCACCGCCATCGGTGAGCGCTGCAGCGCCTGTGGTCTCTGCGCCCGCGGGCCAATTCCAAGGGAGCGATGCGGCTCCCGGTGTGCTGGCGTTCAAGGGCATTCGTTATGCCGCCTCTCCAGCAGGGTCGCAGCGCTGGCAGGCTCCGCGCCTGCTCGCCAAGGCGTCCGATGCGGACCGTGCGTCTGAACCTCTCGATGCCACGAACTATGGACCGTCCTGTCTGCAGCCGAGGGCGCCGTCAGCGCCGCCGCTCATCACGAGCGAAGACTGCCTTTACCTCAATGTCTGGACACCCGCCTCGAAAGCCAAGACTCCGCTGCCCGTGATGGTCTGGTTTCATGGTGGCGGGTTTTTGACGGGCGATGGTCGTATTCCCGGCGAGATTCTGGCTGCGCAGGGCGTGGTGGTCGTGTCAATGAATTATCGACTCGGTCCACTCGGCTTCATGGCCCACGAGAGTCTCTCGAGCGAGGTTGCCAATTTCGGGCTGCTCGATATGGTTGCCGCGCTCGATTGGGTAAGCGCCAACATTCGCTCGTTCGGCGGTGATCCCCGAAACATCACCATTTTCGGGGTGTCGGCGGGCGGCCAGGCGGTCAATTTATTGATGGTGAGCCCGCTCGCCGCCGGCAAGTTTCACCGCGCCATCGCGCAATCGGGCTATGCCACCTGGGCGCTGCCGCGTTCGGCACGCGCCCCGAGACCCGCGCCGCGTGGTGCAGACATGGGCCGAGCGGAAAGCGCCGAGGCCTTGACCGGCGAAGTGATTGCGCGTGTCGATCCGCGTCCGCAGTCCGCGGCCAGCCTCGTGGCACTCGACGGTCAGGCGCTTGTCAAAGCGGTTCGCGGCTTTCAGTTGCCGATCGTCGATGGCAGCAGTCTGCCGGAAGAGCCGGCGATGCTGTTTCTGCGCGGACGACAGGCGGCAGTGCCTTTCATGACGGGCGGCAACAGTTTCGAGGGGTCGGTGATGCCGCAGGCGGCGATCAGTCCCGAGGCTTTCGAGCGGATGCTCGGTAGCGACTACGCGTCGCTGCAAAAGCTTTACGCAGCGGATTTTGCCGTCAGTCGCGATCGCGGTGTCATGCGTATTTTTGGCGACATGCGCTATTTGCTTTCGGCACGAGTGCTTGCTCGAGCGATGTCCAAAGTAAATCAGCCTTCGTGGCTCTATTACGTCGATCTTGCGGCGGAGCAGCGTACGCCGGGATCACCGGGCACGCCACATGCCTATGATCAGGCGCTGCTGTTCGATGCCGATCCCAGGGCGAACGTACTGACTCGACAAACCGGCGAGCGGCTGCGGCGCTACTGGATCAGCTTTGCGAAAGATGGTCGGCCCGAGGTCGAAGGGCTGACGCCCTGGGACGATTGCTGCAAGGCCACGGATCGCTGGATGGTCTTCAGCGATCGCGATCAGATACGCGACGGGATCATCAAAGAAAAAATCGACTTACTCACGGCTCGCTATACCCGACGATTTGATGCTGAGCCCGAGCAGCAGATCCGCGAGATCGCCGCGCGATGGGTGGGCGAATACGACAACCATCTGCAGGTCCGCAGCAATCTCGAGCGGGGCGGTGCGCGTGGGCCCGAGTTGTCGCTCGAGCGGCGTGAAATGAAGGTGGTACGCCTCGATGCACCACAACTCGGAAAAAACATTCTTTTCTTTGAAGAATACCGCGCTGCAAGTCCGGGCAAGGCACATCGCCAGCGAGTGGTGTCGCTCGAGTGGGATGAGAAGCGCGGGCAGGTTCGCGCGCGCCAGTTTTTCTTCCGGGGAGCACGGTACGATCGCGAGCCTCTCGATCCGGCGCGGGTCGCCAAGATGACTCGAGATGACTTCAACCTCGCACGACCGTTCTGTGATCTTTGGTTCACCTTTGAGCGTGAGTACGATCGGTATCGCGGTGCAATGCAGCCTAGAACCTGTGTTTCGGAGCATGAGACCGACGGTATGGTGACCGCCGAGTTCGAGATGCTGCTCTATGGTTCAGAGCTTTGGTATCGCGATCGCAGCATCAAGGTCGATGGCAGCATCCGCGGCGAAATCGACGGCTTCAGCTGGCTGCTGTTCACACGCCGCGACGCACCGCATATTGCAAAGCAAGCTGGGGTTTGGCGCGGTACGTTTCGTCGGGTCGAGGCTGACGGACGTTTGGCCGAGGAGTTTCCGGCCGAGATCATCATGCGGGTAGTCCCTGGCGATGGTCAGCTGCGATACCACCAAACCAATATCTACCGACCCGCCAACAAACCTGTCGAGACGCTCGAAAACTACGGCGAGGTCAGGGACGGCAAGATCCATTTCGGTAATAGCAGACTCGACGCTTGGAAGATGGATGTGCCAGGTGACACCAGCGGACGCAGTGCTGTGCTGCTCATGGACTATAAAGATGGCTCCGGCATGTACATGCACCAGATCGTCTCGTTGAGCGACGATGGTCGCTACCGGTCGCGCACTGCGCAGTATCTGGTCAAAGGAAAGCTCGTGCGCCGCACGCTCATCGACGAAGAAAAAGTGACCGACGACTGGCGGGCTTACGACGCTTCAATAGGTCGCGCCGCGTCGACGGGAATGCCGCTCTAGCTACGCTGCGCTTTCGCGGCTATTTCCCCGAAAGATGCCCAAGCACTCGTCGTGCGATCAGTTCGCTGACGCGGACGTTGGATTCTTCGGTGACACCCGCGATGTGAGGTGTCAGCAGCAGGTTGGAGGTTTCGGTGAAGCGCGCCCCGCGTGCGGCATCCAGGGGTTCGGTATCGAACACGTCGAGTGCGGCACCGCCGAGATGTCCACTGCGTAACGAGTCGATGACCGCATCTTCATCGAGTACGCCACCGCGGGCTGCGTTGATGAGGATGCTGCCGCGACGCATCGACGCCAGTTGCTCGCGCCCGATCATGTTTTTGGTCGAGGGTAGCAGCGGCACATGCAAACTCACGACATCAGCTGTTTGCAGCAATTCTTTGAGAGAGCAGGGCTTCGCAAGCTGCCAAGCCGCATGGTCCGCTGGCAGAAGAGGATCGAAGGCCACGATCTGCATGCCGAGAGCCCGGGCACGTGTTGCGGTTTCGCGGGCGATATTGCCGAGCCCGATGAGTCCGAGGGTCTTGCCCGAGATCTCGCGCCCGATCGTGGTCATCCGCGGCCACTTTCCGGCGGTCACTTCGGGCGTCGCCGTCCACGCACGGCGCAACAACACAAGTGCTGCGGTGATGACGTATTCGGCGACTGATAAATCATTGGCGCCGGTGGCAGGGTGAACGGTAATGCCTCGTGCCTTGCAGGCATCGACATCGATGTTGTCGAGCCCGACGCCGAGTCGGCCGACGACTTCGAGTTTGGGTGCAGCCTCGAGCAGAGCGCCGCGCACTTGGGTCCGATTGCGCACGATCAAGGCGCGCGCATCGCTCAGCTGTGCAAGCAGGTCATTGGGACGATCGACGAGTTTGGGATCGTAAAGCACGTCGCGACCCGCGAGTATTTCGCGGATGGCGGCTTCGTCCATGAATTCGGTGATGACGATCTCGGGCATCTTCTTCAGTTCCGGGTGTAGTTGCAGAGTGCAGTGATTTCGGTGTGCAGTGCGGTAGCGATGCGCACGCCTTGCTCGCGAGCGGCAGAGCGCGCGGCAAGACGCCTGATGCCGGGCAGACGAACCTCCGATTCGGCGGCAATGGCATCGAGCAACACCGACATGCGCGCGGCAAAGCCTTGACCCGATACCGGACCTGGATCGATGGCAATGAAAAGATGCCCCATGTCCGGAGGTGCACCTTCGGCGTCAAAGAAAGACGACGCCTCCCAGCCGAACGCCCCTGCGGTGAGTGCAGCCCCCAAGATTTCGACCATCAAGGCGAGCGCGCCACCTTTGGGGCCGCCGATCGGCGACAAGGTTCCGGCGAGCGCTGCACTCGGGTCCGTGGTCGGCTGGCCGGTGGCATCGACAGCCCAGCCTTCAGGAATGGATTTGCCGGCTTTTTGCGCCGCGACGATTTTGCCGCGCGCCGCCACCGAGAGCGCCAGATCGATGACCAGGGGGTCGCGTGCCCCGGGTAGCGGCGCTGCGAAGGCGAGTGGATTGGTGCCGAGCATCGCGCGTCGTCCACCATGAAACGCCATCGCTTTCGGCGTGTTGCCAAAGACGAGGGCGATCAGGCCTTGCAGCGCGAGCTTTTCTGCGTGCGCACCCACCTGACCAAAATGATGCGAGTGGTGGATTGCTGCGAGCGCGATGCCCTGCGATTTGGCAAGCGGCGCCAAGCTCGAAAGCGCTAGCTCGATGGCCGGATAGGCAAAGCCGAGTCCGGCATCGACGCGCAGCACGCCCGGCGCGGTCTGCATCAGTTTCGGCACGGCCTCGCCATGCACTTTGCCGGAGCGTGCCTGCAGGGCATAGGAAGGCACGCGGCTCAAGCCGTGCGCCGCTTGACCGTCAGCTTCGGCAGCAATCAGCGCGCTCGCTGTCGCCAGCGCCGCAGCTGCCGAGGCGCCGTTGGCGCGCAGTGCCGCACTGGCAAGCGACTCGGCTTCCGCCAGAGTCAGGCGGATGGTTCCTTCCACGCGCGTGACTCAGGCGCTGCGATAGAGCTTGGTCATCACGAACTCGACGTGACCGAGCGCCTCCGCGGCAGTGAGTCGACCGTTCGCCGTCTGCGCAATGCAGTCGATCAGCGAATCGCCGGCTTGATCGATGGTCATCTCGCGCCGCACCACGCCCGATACGTCGACATCGATGTGCTCGGGCATCAGACGCACAGTGCGCGGGTTACCGGTGACTTTGATGACCGGCATGATCGGGTTACCGATCACGTTGCCCTGACCGGTCGGGAAGATGTGGATCACGTAGCCCGCCGCTGCCTGCAGCGTGCAGCACTCGGCCGCCGCAGAAGAGGTGTCCATGAAATAAAGCCCGGGTCCGCGCGCGGGCGCTTCGGCGGGCTCGAGCACGTCAATGAATTTGACCTTCTTGCCGATTTTTTCGAGGTTGCCGAGGGCTTTTTCTTCGATGGTGGTGAGACCGCCGGCGATATTGCCCTTGGTGGGTTGGCTCTCGGAGAGGTCGGAGGTTTTGTGGGCCTCGATGACGTCATCCTGATAGGCCTGCCAAGTCTTCATGAACTTGTCGCGAATCTCTGGCGACACCGCGCGCGCCGCTGCGAGATGCTCGGCACCGGTGAGTTCGGAGGTTTCGCCGAAGCAGCCGTAGAGGCCTGCAGGCACCAGCTTGTCGTACATGTTGCCGACGGTTGGGCATGAGGCGAGGCCAGTGGTGGTGTCGCTCTCGCCGCATTTGGCGGCCACCCACAACTCGGAGATGTCGCACTCGACACGCACTTGACCCGAGGTCAGGTGCACGAATTCTTTGGCCTTGCGCGAGGCGGCAGCGACCGTTGCGATGTCGCCGTTGCCTTCGATCCAGAAGCCGGCGACGGGCTTGCCGGTTTTTGCGATGCCGTCGACGATGCGCTGCGTCCAGCCGGGCTCGATGCCGATGACGATGCAGGCGGCGACGTTCGGGTTTGCGCCCGTGCCAATCATGGTGCGGAAATGCAGGTCGAGGTCGGCAGCGTCCTGCAAACGCCCGGAGGCATGGGGCAGGGCGTTGGTGCCCTTGATGTTGTTGGCGACGGCTTCGCAGGCCGCGTTCGAGATGTCATCGACCGGCAGGATGGCGACGTAGTTGCGCACACCAACGCGGCCGTTCTCGCGGCGATAGCCCCAGATTTTGCGATTATTTTGAGTCATCGTCGGTTCCTACCAGCGCTTGGTCTTGAGATTGTGGACATGCACGTGCTCACCGCGCGCGACGGGCGCGACGATCTTGCCGATGTCCTGTCCGTATTTGATGACGGTGTCGCCGACCTTGAGATCGGCGAGGGCGACCTTGTGACCGATCGGTACGTCGTGACCCACTGTGAGTTGGAAATCGGAATTATCTTCGGTGACGACACACAGCATGTCGGTGCCGGCCTTGAGATTCTCGACCACGACGACGCCGACATTGTCCTTGCGATCGTGCACGAGCAATTGTGGAACGCTCACTCCTCGGACTCCTTGGGTTCGCTTGCGGACTGCAAGTCTTATATAAGATACTAAACACATGACACCTATGGCTGCAAGCGGCGCGCTACCATCGGCTTTGGCCAGCAATTCTCCACCCAAAATGGATAGCGCCCCACAATATCGCCCGCTCTACAGCCAAGTCTACGAGGCGCTCGTCAAGCGCATCGCCAACGGTGAATGGAAAGCCGGGCAGTCGCTGCCCAGTGAGCAGGCGCTCGCTGCGCAACTCGGCGTAAGCCAAGGCACGGTGCGCAAAGCGCTCGATGCGCTCGCCCTCGACAAGGTCATCGATCGCCGTCAGGGCAAAGGCACGTTTGTCGCGGAGCTCACGCAGGAGCGCTCGCTGTTCCGTTTCTTTCGGCTCACTCGCGCCGATGATCAGCGCGCCGTGCCCACGAGTGACGATGAGTCGGTGCGTCGCCGCAAAATCCGCGCCCCCGAGGCGCGTGCGTTGGCACTGCCGGAGACCGCCGAGGTGTTCGAGATCGTGCGCACGCGGTTCGTCGACGAGCAGCCGATCGCCGTCGAGCGTATCGTGTTGCCGGAAGCGATTTTTCCGGGACTCGATGCACACTCGCCGCTGCCCAATGCGCTCTATGCGCTTTATCAGCGCGAGTACGGCATCAATATTGTTTCGACCCACGAAAAACTGCGTGCCGATGTCGCACGCCGCGACGATGAACGGCGGCTCGGTGTGGCGCAGGGCACACCTTTATTGCAGGTGGAGCGGGTGGCGTACTCCGTCGACGGCAAGCGGGTGGAGTGGCGTCTCAGCCGTTGCGACACGAGCAATCTCGTTTACGACATCACCCTGACATGAAGCGAGTTCTGTGCGTCGGTCATGCCGTGCAGGACTTCATCTTCCGCACGCCGCAGTTACCGCATGGCGCCGAGAAGCATCGCGCGAGCGGCTACTCCGAAGCAGGCGGTGGTCCCGCCGCGACGGCGGCGGTTGCCGTCGTACGCTTGGGCGGCGCGGCAAGTTTGCTGGCGCGCGTGGGCGACGATTCGGTGGCGAGCACCATCCGTGCCGAGCTTGAGCGCTATGGCGTCGATTGCCGTCACTTGCGGCGGTTCGCGGGACATCAGTCTTCGGTCTCGGCGGTTTTCGTCGACGATGCGGGCGAGCGGCTCATCGTCAACCACACAGACCCTGCTTTGCCCGGCGATCCCGCGTGGCTCGATGAGGTATCGCTCGATGAGGTGGCAGCGGTGCTCACCGACACACGCTGGCCTCTGGGGGCTGAGCGGATGTTGCGGCGTGCAACAGCGGCGGGTTTGCCGGCGGTGCTCGATGCCGATGTGCCGGTCCCCAAAGATGGGCGCTTGCTCGATGCGGCCACACATATCGCTTTTTCTTTGGCCGGCTTGCGCGATTTTGCGGGTTGCAGCGATGACGCTGCAGCCGTCAGTGAAGCCTTGCGCACCATCGCCGAGACTCGAGCTCGTTGGTGCTGCGTCACGCAGGGTGGAGCAGGTGTGCTGATCGCCGATGGTCGCGCGCCCGGTCGTGCGGCTGTCATGCAGCATGTGCCGGCGTTCCGGGTAACGGCGGTAGATACCTTGGGCGCGGGTGACGTGTGGCACGGCGCTTTTGCGCTCGCACTGGCCGAGGGTGAGCGCGAAGAAACCGCCGTGCGCGCGGCGTCTGCGGCCGCCGCAATCAAGGTCACGCGCGCGGGCGGCCGCGCAGGCGCGCCTACGCGCCACGAAAGAGATGCATTGCTGGAGAGATCATGAAACTGTCGGCAGGAAAATTTTGGGGCATGCGTCGTATGGCCGATGCCTCCGGGCGCTTCAAGATGACAGCGGTCGATCAGCGTCCGCCCATCAAAAATCCGATCAAGGCCAAGCGCGGTACGAGCGAAGCGCCGTGGGAAGACGTTGCGTCTTTCAAAGAAATGCTGATTGAGGAGCTGCAGGCCGAGTCCTCGGCCATGCTGCTCGATCCGCACTACGCCTATCCGCGCGGCGTCACCAAGCTGCAGGCCTCGCGCGGTCTGATCGTCACGCTCGAAGATTCCATTTTCCGCGAGACACCTGCTGGGCGTTTTTCATCCGCGATCGACGACTGGTCGGTGGAGAAGATCAAGCGTATCGGCGGTGATGCCGTGAAAGTGCTCACCTGGTATCGACCCGATGCCGACCCCGCGGTGTGTCAGGCACAGCAAGATTTCACGCAGCGTATCGGCGAAGCCTGCGCACGCTACGACATTCCATTCGTCTTCGAACTTCTGGTTTATCCGCTCGCCGCCGATCAGGAGCAGACGCGCGATTACGTCGAGATGAAAAGCAAGCATCCGCAGTTGGTGTTGGACAGCGTGCGCACCTTTGCCGACCCGAAATTCGGCGTCGATCTCTTCAAGCTCGAGAGTCCGCTCGCCGCGGCCGATGTGCCCGGTGTGGGCGCGCCCGGTTGGGAAGAGGCGCAGCGCTGGTTCGACGCTTTGGGTGCGGCCGCAGGCAGGCCGTGGGTGATGTTGTCGGCGGGTGCCGGCATGGATGAGTTCCATCGCATTCTCACTCAGGCCTATCGCGCAGGAGCTTCGGGGTATCTCGCTGGCAGAGCGATTTGGTCCAAGGCCTTCGCACACTTTCCCGATTGGGAGGCGATCCGCGGTGGTCTGCGCGGCGAGGCTTGCGACTACATGCGTGCACTCAATGCGCTGACCGATTCGTCAGCCTCATCATGGTCCGCGCACTCGTGCTACGGCCCGGGTGGGGCCAGGGTTGAACCGGCGAATGCAAGCTTCCGTCATGTTTATCAAGGATTCGGAGACTGAACATGTTGACCTACGGCGTTGCGGCGCTGGCGCGCCCCACTTTTGATGTTCCGTTCGCAGAAGACATGAAAAATCGAGCATTTGCCGCGCTCGAGGCCGCCGGCATTCGCACCGTCGGTCCGCGCACTTTGCTCTTCGATCGCGATGCGGCCGAACGCGCGATGGCCGAGGTCAACGCCGCAGGGCCCATCGATCTGCTGCTGATTCTGCAGGTGACCTTTACCGATGCGACCATGACCGTGAAGCTCGCGCGCGAGGCGCGTACACCGCTCGCGATCTGGGCGGTGCCCGAGCCGCGGATTGGCGGGCGTTTGCGCCTCAACGCCTACTGCGGGCTCAACCTCGCAGCGCACGCCCTTGGTCGGGCGGGTGTGGCGCATGGTTCACTCTATGCCGATCCCTCTGCGCCGCTGCTTGCCGATTCTTTGCGCGCCTTGGCGCGATCCTATTCCTTGCCCGCAGCGTCGCTGCAGTCATCAGAGTCGGCTTTGGCAGGCTTCGATCTCGATCGTCGCCGCAGTGCGGAGCAGTCTGCAGAGCGCGTGCTCGGGGGTCTCGCCGATTCGCGTATCACGGTGGTCGGCAAGCATCCGGATGGTTTTGATACCTGCGAGTTCGATCCCGATCTTCTCGCCCGGCTGGCGCGCATCAAGGTGGATCATGTGACGCTGGGCGAGCTCTTCGATCGGGCGCGGGCAACCGATGCCAGCCGAGTCGCGGCGGTCAAAGATAGTGCCGAGGCACAAGTCGCGGGCCTTGGCGAAGTCGATGCCGAACAGCTCGATCGATCGTTCCGCGTGTTTTGCGCACTCGAGGATGTCCAGCGAGATACCGGCGCTCGCGGACTGGCGGTGCGCTGCTGGCCAGAGATGTTCACGGAATACGGCTGTGCAGCCTGCGGTCCGATGGCGATGATGAACCAAAAGAAAGTGCCGTCGGCTTGCGAGGCCGACGTGAATGGTTCGGTCACGCAACTCATTTTGCAGGAGCTTGCCGGCGAGCCCGCATGGATGGCTGATCTTGTCGACATCACGGCCGCCGACGATACGGCGGTGCTTTGGCATTGTGGACTTGCGCCGGTATCGATGTGTGATCCCGACTTCAAACCCGAGGCCACCATCCACACCAATCGACGCATGCCGCTGCTGCATCAGTTTCCGATCAAGCCGGGTCGTATCACCCTTGCACGCCTGTCACGCTCGCGCAACGAGCTCAAGCTCGTGATCGCAGGCGCTGAAGTGGTGCGTGCACCGATGGCCTTCACCGGTTGCTCGGGTACGGTGCGCTTCGATCGTTCGGCAGCCGAGGTGAGCGCACGCATTCTCGATGAGGCTTTGGAGCATCATTTTGCGCTGGCCTATGGTGATCATCGCGATGCGCTGCGCGCGCTGGCC
>JBJTAV010000140.1:0-3600 GCA_046091005.1 Gammaproteobacteria bacterium
CTCACCGTGGGCAGCTCCTCGCGGCTCACGGCCAATACCTCCGCCCTGCCGCCCGGGGCCCTCGTGCCCTCGGCACGCGAGCGCATGATCGCGCGGCAGGTGGGCTCGCTGCTCGAAGACAACCACTACAGCCAGATGAAACTCGATGACGCGATGTCCCCTCGCGTGATGGACAAATTCATCGACGGGCTCGATGGCCAGCGCAGTTATTTTTTGGCCAGTGATATCGCCGAGTTTCAGCCGTACCGCCTGCGCTTCGACGACATGATCCGCACCGGCGATATCGAACCGGCATACGCCATGTTCGCGCGCTACCAGCAACGTAATCGCGAGCGCATTCAACACGCGCTCTCGCTGCTTGATCGCGAACCCGACTTCACGCTCGATGAAGTCTTCGAGTTCGATCGCGAAAAAGCGCCGTGGCCCACCACGGTCGCCGAGCTCGATGAACTTTGGCGCAAGCGCGTGAAGAACGATGCGCTCTCGCTGCTGCTCGCGGGCAAAACCTGGGCCGAGGCCCGTGACGTGCTGCGTACGCGCTACGATCGCGTGCTCAAGCGCGGCGACCAAATCAAGCCCGAAGAAGTGTTCGAACTCTTCCTCAATTCTTACGCGCGTACCTTCGACCCGCACTCCAACTATTTCTCGCCGCGCAATTCCGAGGAATACAAAATCCAGATGAGCCTCAATTACGAGGGCATCGGTGCCTCGCTGCAGCTGGTCGACGATTACGTCACCATCATGAATCTCATCGAGGGTGGCCCGGCCGCAGCGGCAGGCACGCTCAGCGTCAACGATCGCATCACCGCGGTCGGTCAAGGCAAGGATGGCGCGCTCACCGACGTGGTTGGCTGGCGCATCGATGATGTCGTGCAGCTCATTCGCGGCAAGGGCGGCACGCTGGTGCGCCTGCAGATCCTGCCGGTGGGCGCGGCGCCGGGCACACCCGAAAAAATCGTCGAGTTCACGCGCGGCAAGGTCACGCTCGAAGCACAAGCGGCGCGCAAAACCCTCAAAACCATCAAGCGGGGCGATACCGAGTACCGCGTCGGCATCATCAATGTACCGGGCTTCTATTCCGACTACGACGGTCAACGCGCCGGTGATGCCAACTATCGCAGCACCACGCGCGATACGCGCAAGCTGATCGAAGAGCTCAAGAGCGAAAAAATCGATGGCCTGGTGATGGATTTGCGCGGCAACGGCGGTGGCTTTCTGCCCGAGGCGCAATCATTGACCGGTCTTTTCGTGGATCGCGGACCGGTAGTGCAGGTGCAGTTCTCCAACGGTCAAAAAGAAGTTCTCGACGACGCGAATTCGGGGGTCGTCTATAACGGTCCGCTCATCGTGCTGATCGACCGCTTCAGCGCCTCGGCCAGCGAAATCTTTGCCGGTGCCATCCAGGATTATCGACGCGGCGTAGTCGTTGGTCAGCGCAGCTTCGGCAAGGGCACGGTACAAAATCTGGTGCCGCTGTCGCGCTGGAGTGCGCGCCCGGTCAACGGTCAGCTCACCGTCACCATCGGCAAGTTCTATCGGGTCACCGGCGAGAGCACGCAGCATCGCGGCGTCGAGCCTGACGTCGAGCTCGCCTCGCCCATCAATCTCAAAGATATTGGCGAAAGCGCCCTCGACGACGCTCTGCCCTGGGATCGTATCCAGGGCGCGGATTTCCGGGCGCTCGACACCCAACTGCCGTCGATCGCCAAGCTCGCCATGGAAGAAAATGTCCGCCAGCAACGTGACCCGGACTACCGTTGGCTGGTGAGCGATATTGCCGCGCTCAATGAAATGCGCGAGCAAAAGTCGCTGTCACTCAATCTCGAGAAGCGCAAGGCCGAACGCACGCGTCTCGAAAACGAGCGCCTCAGCCGTGAAAATGCGCGCCGCAGCGCGCGCGCCGAGACGCCGCTCAAGGCGATCGGCGAACTCGATGGCTCGAAGCTTCCGGATGTGGTGCTTGATCAGTCCGCCGAAGTCATGGTCGACATGCTGAAGACGACGGCGCCCGCGAAACCCGCGAAGCCCCGTCCGGTCACGGCACGGCGCGAAGCCGCGTAAAGCCGTGTCCGCGCTCGAGGCAATACTCGAGCCATTTATTGAGCATGATGTTGCGCGCCCAGCGCTGATCGAGATCGAGACCGGCGTGCTGCCGCCAACTGCGCAGCAAGGGGTGCTCGTGGCGATTGGCCCATGAGTGCGCCTCGGCAAGCCGTGCATCGTGATAGATGCGTACTTCCATGTCAGGCGCCGAGGGGATTGCAGAGCCCTCGCCAAACACATAGGTGAGTTGCAGCATGGTGGTGTACGGGGAGCGTTCGATGACGGCAAGCTCGAGCTCGACATCACCCTGCACGCTCGAGCGATGCAGCCCATCGAGAGAACGCAGTTCGCCCGCCAGCTGCCCGAGCCGGCGGTAATTGCTCTCGTAAAGACTCATCAGCGCGACGAAACTGCCCGGGCGCGAGCGCCAGCTCGTCGGCAGCAAAGATTCAGTGGGCAGGTGCTGCGAGAGCCACTGCCGCAAATCGTCTTTGCCACGCGTGCGCGAATCCATATCCGACACTATAGCCAAAATCCTTGAGGAATCGCGAGCTGCGAGGCAGGCGCTTTGGCAGACCTCGCCGTCATGGACGAATGCGTCGCTCGACACCGGTCGCTTCCAGAATACGCGCCGAAATTTCCTCGATCGAACACTCGGTCGTGTCGAGCACCGGAATGCCGTTGCGCTGAAAGATGGCATCGGCTGCGCGCGTCTCAAACTGCACTTGTTGCGCCGAAGAATAGCGACTGTTCGGACGGCGCTCCTGTCTGATCTGCTGCAGTCGCGGCGGCGCAATGCGCAGACCGAACAGCTTGCCTTTGTACGCTTGCAGTGCGGGCGGAAGCCGCGTCGACTCGAGATCGTCATCGGTCAGCGGATAGTTGGCGGCAAACACGCCGTATTGCATGGCGAGATAAAGACACGTCGGCGTCTTGCCCGAGCGCGAAACTCCGACCAGGATCAAATCGGCGCGGCCATATTCATGGGCCGAGCCGTCATCGTTGGCGAGTGCGTAGTTGGTGGCATCGATGCGAATGGCGTAACCGATCGAGTCCGAAATGCCATGCGCCTTGCCCGAACTGTGACTTGACCGAGTGCCGAGCTCGCGCTCCATCGGCCCGACGAAGGCCTCAAAAAAGTCCAAAAAAAGTGCGTTGGCAGACTTCAATACCAAGCGCAGGTCATCTTGCACGAGCGTGCTGAAAACGATCGGTCGCGCGCCGTCCTCGGCACCGGCGGCGTGGATGCGCCGTACGGCGTCTTCCGCCTTGTCAATGCTGGACACAAATGGCAGAGTCACGGCCCGAAAACCTTGACCGTCGAACTGCGTCAAGAGGCTGTGCCCCATGGTCTCCGCCGTCACGCCGGTCTGGTCCGAAACGAAAAACACCGTTCTGGTCGTCACTCTCGTCCCTCCCCCGATCTCCCCGCCCCGACCGCCAGTCTTTCACCGCCGTTGCCCGAGGACAAGCCATTGCGCGTAGACCCCACGACCGCACTCGTACTGCCGTTCGATGTCCTGACCATGCACGACGGTTTCGCCGAGACCGTAAGAG
>JBJTAV010000141.1:0-9409 GCA_046091005.1 Gammaproteobacteria bacterium
GCCGCTTGTAACAATTCGCAGGCCGGGTCGTGGTGTACTAGGCGCCATGAACGCGCCCCCGGCAAAGGTGGTCGAGCCCCCGCCGCCGCTCATCAACCGTGAACTCTCGCTGCTGGAATTCAACCAGCGCGTGCTCGCGCAAGCGCTCGACCCGCAGGTTCCGCTGCTCGAGCGGCTACGATTTCTTTGCATCTCCTCGAACAATCTCGACGAATTCTTCGAGATCCGGGTGGCGGGCATCAAGCAACTGCAAGAGAGTTCGCCGTCTGCCTTGAGTGCCGACGGCCTCACGCCTGCGGGTCAGCTCGCTGCCATCCACCACCGCGCCTCGCGTCTCGTCGCCGACCAATATGCCTGTCTCGGAAATGTGCTGCTGCCAGCGCTGCGCAAGGCCGGTATCGTGCTGGTGCCGCGCGGCAAATGGCCCAAGGCAACCCGTGACTGGCTGTCTGATTATTTCGAGAAGGAAATCGAGCCGGTGCTCTCACCGCTTGCGCTCGATCCGTCGCGACCCTTTCCGCGCATTCAGAACAAGAGTCTGAACTTTGTGGTTCGACTACAAGGCGAGGATGCCTTTGGTCGCGAGGCAACGCTCGCCATTGTGCAAGCGCCGCGCTCACTGCCGCGAGTGGTACCGCTGCCCGCAGACGCCAGCGGCAATCAGCGCTTCGTACTGCTGTCGACGATCATCGAAGAGTTTGTGCCGCGCCTTTTCGAGGGCATGGAGATCATCGCCTGTCACCAGTTTCGCGTGACTCGCAACAGCGATTTATTCATTGACGAGGAAGAAGCGGACGATCTTCGCCGCGCCCTCGAGGGCGAACTCGCGCATCGTCGCTACGGATCAGCCGTGCGACTCGAGACGGCGACAGACTGTCCGAAAGATCTGGTGGATTTTCTCGCCAAACAGTTCGGTATCGGTGCGCTCGATATTTATGCAGTCCCCTCGCCGGTCAATCTGCACCGCTTGTCGGCACTCTACGATCTCGCCAAGCGTAGCGAACTCAAGTATCCGGTTTTCAAACCCAGCCTGCCGCGACGCCTCAACGAAGGTCAGGACATGTTTGCGGCCATCCGGCAAAGCGATTTGTTGCTGCACCATCCGTTTCAGTCCTTTGCACCCGTGGTCGACCTGCTGCGACAGGCGGCAACTGACCCCAAAGTATTGGCGATCAAGCAGACGCTGTATCGCACGGGTGCCGACTCGGCGATCGTCGATGCCCTCGTCAAGGCCGCTCAAGCCGGCAAAGATGTGACTGTAGTGATCGAGCTACGCGCCCGCTTCGATGAAGAAGCGAATATCGAGTTGTCGGATCGACTACAAGGCGCGGGTGCACACGTGATGTATGGCGTGGTCGGCTACAAGACCCACGCCAAACTCGCGATGGTCGTGCGACGCGAGCGCAGCGGTATCCGCCGTTACTGCCATCTTGGCACTGGCAACTATCACTCGAAAACGGCGCGCACTTATACCGACTATGGGCTTTTTACCTGCGATCCGGAGATCGGTCAGGACGTGCATGAAGTCTTCCTGCAGCTGACCAGCCTCAAGCGTTCGCCGCGCTTGTCATGCCTGCTGCAATCTCCCTTCGAGATGCACCGCGCGATGCTCGCCAAACTCGAACGCGAGGTTGCGCATGCCGCGGCAGGAAAACCCGCGCGCGTGATCTTGAAGATGAATTCTTTGGTTGAGCCGGAATCGATTGCTGCGCTCTATCGCGCTTCGCAAGCCGGGGTACACGTGGATCTGATCGTCCGGGGCATCTGCGCGCTGCGACCGGGAGTGAGCGGACTGTCGGAAAATATTCGCGTGCGCTCGATCGTCGGTCGATTTCTCGAGCACTCGCGCGTCTTCTGGTTCGCCAACGGTGGCCAAGCCGAGATTTTCTGCAGCAGCGCTGACTGGATGGAGCGAAACTTTTTCCGACGAGTGGAGATCGCTTTTCCGATTCGTCGCGAGAAGTACAAGCGCCGGATCCTCGAAGATCTCGAGACCTATCTCGAGGACGATACTCAGGCTTGGGAGCTCGATTCTGCCGGCCAATATCTGCGGCGGTCACCGAGCAAAAACGGCGGGCTCTGCGCCCAAACGCAGCTGCTCGCAAGTTATACGGCGGGCAGACCTCTCGAAGAATAAATTCGCAGGCGAAAGTCAACGGCCTTGAGCAGATCGATTTCCTGGCTCAAATCGGCGACGGTCAAGGGGTGATCGCGCAACCAACGCACCGGAAAACGCACCTCGAGCACGTTGCGGGCGCGCGGAATGAGCGTGAGCTCGGGCAGCGGAGCGCGACCGCGGCCACGATGCAGCAGCACTGCCATTCGCAGCAGCACGATCATCTGCAAAATACCGCGATCCCAAGGCGGCAACAGTTTGTCGAAACCCTCGATACTCAATTTACGTCGGTGTCCGCCGACCAGACGCGCCAGCAGGCGCTGCTCCTCACGCGGAAATCCCGGCATGTCCGCATTTTCGAGCAGATAGGCACCGTGCTGGTGATAGCGCGAGTGCGACACATCGAGGCCAATCTCGTGCAGCCGAGCGGCCCAGGCCAGCAATTGCTCGGCGAGCGGGTCATCGAGTTGCCACGCCGCCGACACCTGCCCAAGAAATCCGCCGACCGTCGTTTCGACACGTATCGCCTGCTCGACCTCGACGTGGTAGCGAGCCTGCATCGCACGTACGGTGCGCTCACGCGCGTCTTCTCGGGTGAGACGCCCAACAAGGTCGTACAACAGACCGTCGCGCATCGCACCGTCCGAGACCTCCATCCTTTCGATGCCGAGGCTCTCGAAGATTTCGGCGAGGATGGCAAGACCGCCAGGGAAAACGAGCCGACGATCCTCGCTCAAAGATTCTAGGGCAACATCACGTACATGCTCAGCGCGCAGCGTTGTATCGATGAGCGCTTCCAGGCCCTCGGGCGTGATGGCCTGCGCCGCAGGGTCAAGCTCGCGGATGGCGTCGATCACCGATTTGACGGTACCGGAACTCCCGATGGCATCCTGCCACCCGGTCTTGCGGTAAGCCTCTTCGATGGGCTCAAGTTCGCTGCGCACGGCAACTCGCGCCCGTGCGAGGCGCTTTGCCGAAAGTCGCCCCCCCGCAAAGAAACGCTCGCTCATGGTGACGCAGCCGAGTTCGGTGCTCGCGAGACGAATGGGGGTCAAGCCTTCGCCGATGATCAGCTCGGTGCTGCCACCGCCGATATCGACCACGAGACGTCGGCCTTCGGCGAGCGGCGAGGTGTGTGCGACGCCCGAATAAATGAGGCGTGCTTCTTCGAGCCCGGAGACGATTTCGATCGGGGCGCCGAGCGCAGTACGCGCTTTGTCGAGAAAAGCCTGCTTGCGATGCGCGCGACGCAAGGTGTTGGTACCCACGACGCGCAATTTGTCAGGATGGATTTCACGCAGCCGTTGGCCAAAACGCTCGAGGCAGCCGAGCGCGCGTGCCGCCACGTCGCGATCGAGTCGCCCCTCGGTGTCTAGCCCGGAGCCCAAGCGAACGCTTTCGCGCAGACGATCGATGACGGTCAGCTGCCCGTGAATGTAACGGGCGACCACCATATGAAAACTGTTGGAGCCGAGATCGACCGCCGCGAGCAGTTCTGGCGCTGCTTTGCCGTTAGCCCGACTCACGGCGCCCGCGTTGGAACGGGATCAGGCCGTGAACGAAGAGCCGCAACCACAGGTGGTAGTCGCGTTCGGATTGCGAATAACGAACTGCGCGCCGTCGAGACCCTCTTTGTAGTCGATTTCAGCGCCGGACAAATATTGCAGGCTCATCGGATCGACCAACAATTTGACGCCGAGGTTTTCGACCATCGTGTCGCCGTCTTGCATTTGCTCGTCGAACTCGAAGCCGTATTGCAGGCCCGAGCATCCGCCGCCCTGCACGAATACACGCAGCATCAGGCTGGAATTACCCTCGCCCTCGATCAAAGAACTCACCTTGCGGGCCGCCGAGTCGGTGAACACCAAGGCTGGTGGCATGTCGAGAAGCAGGTCTTCGGCAACGGTACTCATAAAAAAATCCTCAAACAATTCGGTTCGCGCAGCTTGCTCCGGTCGCGCATGCTAGTGGCGACCCGGCCGCTGGTCAAAGGGACGCAACACGTTGTCGGTACGCGTCTCGGCCGCCGCAGGCGGCGCGAGCGCCGCGACGGTGGCACCGCCCGCGAGCGGCATGAGTCGCCCCTCGATGCGGGCGCCCAAGGCCATTTCGATCACCCCGTAGCTGACATCGCCGGTCACCCGGGCCTTGGCGCTAAGTACGACCCGCTGGACTCCGCAGACGTTCCCGAGCACTTCACCATTGATGACGGCGATCGAGACCTCGACGTTACCCTTGATCTGGCCGGGCTCACCGACCCATAGCGTGGACGGCATGGCGCCGTCGATGCCGTGGACCTGACCCTGCAGGACGCCGTCGATATGCACGCCGCCACTGAATTCGAGGTCGCCCCGCAACTGGGTCCCACGACCGATCAGGGTGTCGATACGCCCCGGCAAACGCGGGGCCTTGCGGCGTCCGAACATGGTGAACCCCCTTAGGGTGGCCAGAGCACCGATTGAACCACGGGTCGCATCGCCTTGTCAGCCGGACGAATCTCGACCGTCAGTCGTTCGGGTAGGACGCCGGCCGGGACCACGAGTTCGCGCTCCAGGTTCTCGAAGTAACGAAAACTGTAGGGCACCTCGAGGAGGGGGTACCGCGAGGCCCGCCCCGCCCGGGCGCCCTCGAGGGTGGCCGTCACCGTCCCCGAGACCACATTCTGCGGATTCCCAGGCTGCACCAGCGAGAGGCGCAGCAGTGGCCGCGAGCCGGCGCGCGAGTCGTCGATGCGCAAGGTGCGGATTGCAACGTTGGCGGGCGCTTCGGTGGTGGCGACGATGCCCTTGTAGAAGTCAAGCTGCTGTCGCTGGCGGGCGACCTCGGCCTGCAGTTCGCCAATGCTCTGCGCCACCTCTTGCCGCTCGCGATCCTGCGCAACCTTCAGGGTATCGAGTTCCGCTACTTGGCTGCGTAATTCAGCGATCGTCGCATCGCGTTCGCTGATGGCGCGACGCAAGGTCGCCATGCTGCTGAGCGGATTGGTGACACCAAATCCGATACCGGAACGCCCGAGCTGGAAGAGCCCCCAGCCTATGAGCACCAGTACCACCGCGCCGAGCACCAAAAAAATACGCAAGCGTGAAGGCCCAATGCCGCGGATGACGATGAACGCCTGATCTTTGAAGCGCTGATCTTTGAAGCGCTGATCGTTGCTCACGAGCCCGCCATCTCGTCCCACCATGCGGGATAGGGGGGCAAACCATCGGGGAAGGCAAATTGACCGAGCTCATGCAGCGCTCGGCGATACACGGGCCGTTTGAAATGAATGACCTCGCGGACGGGATCCCACCAGTCCGACCAGCGCCAGCCGCAAAATTCGGGCTCTTCGGTCTGGTCAAAGCGCACGGGCGGCTCTTCGGCGAGACTCTCGAGCAGATACCAACGCTGTTTTTGTCCGATGCAGAGCGGCAGCTGATCGCGACGCTGATAGCGTGGCGGCAAGCGATAACGCAGCCAGCGCCGGGTGACGCCGACGATACGTACGTCTTTGGGCGCAAGGCCGATTTCTTCGGCGAGCTCGCGGAACATGCCCTGCTCCACCGATTCGCCGATACGCAAGCCACCCTGCGGAAACTGCCAGCCCTTGCCGCCCGCGCGCTTGCCCAAAAAAACCCGGCCATCCGCCTGCATCAGCACGATGCCGACGTTGGCGCGGAAACCGTCACGATCGATGAGGTCGGTCATGGCCCTGCGCGACGCTCAAGCGCGACGCTCCGTCATCGTTTTGCGATCTTCGAGATACTCGCGACCGCGTTCCATCAGGGAAATGAAGGTGCTCGCATCGCGCGAGAGTACTGCACGACGCAATGTCTCGACAGCCTTGGCAAGCGCCTCCAAAGATTCGGCACCGTAATCATTGAGCGCCTGAATTTCGTAGTAAAGCTGTGGACTCTCTTGAGCAACGCGGCTTGCCACATCGAGCTGGGCGTCGAAGGTGGTACTCGACAGTTTGGCCAGACGCGGCGCAGCCTCGCCACTTTCGGCGAGCGCGGTGAAGAAAGAAACATTGAGGGCGTGCGAGAGCCCGAGCACGTAGGCGATCAGGCGATCGTGCTCGTCGAGCGACATCACGACCTGCTCGACCATGGTCGGTGCGAAGAGTTCGCGCGCCTTGGCGAGTGCCTCATCATGGCCGAGATCGACAAAGATGACGTGGCGGCCAGAGAGCAACTCGGTGTCAGGGCCGAACATCGGGTGTACCGAGGTCACGCGACAACCGTGCGATTTGAGCGCCACCAATCCGCCGCGTAACGGCGACTTCAGGGAGCCGACGTCAAAGATCACACCAGCGGGTCTGCGCATCGCCAACTCGCGCAGCACGGTATCGGTTTGCCCGAGGGGCGTGGCAACGATGATGAAGTCCTGCCCCAGACTGTCTTGCCGATAGTCGCCAACATCGCGAGTACCGGCAGGTGCACCCGCGGGATCGCTCACCTCGACCTCGAAACCCTGTGAGGCCAGAAAATCGACGAACCAACCGCCGAGCTTGCCTGCGCCACCGATGACGAGCGCTCGGCGGCCGCTGCCATGGCCGCGGGCCGCCACGCTCGAACGCTCCTGCGTAGCGAGTGAGCTGCGAATTAGCATGCGCATGAGATCTTCAGCGATATGTGCCGGCACGCCCCGACTCTCGGCCAAAGCCCGCGCACCCAAGATCACCTCGCGCTCCCGGCCGTAGTCGCGGGTCGGATGTCCAGTCGAGCGCTTGACGCGGGCGATCTCGCCGCTGGTGCGCTGCCGATCAGCGATCAGCTCAATGAGCTGCCGGTCGATGTCGTCGAGGTGTTTTCGGAGTTCTTCGAGGGTCGCCATGTTCCAAGGCTCATATCGGGCGCAGACCCCTGCGCAGCCGCTTACTATAGCCGCGAGGCGCGAGCCGACGCGCTAAGATTCGGCGCATGCCCGTACCCGTCCAATTTCTGCCAGACCCCCTGCCGGCCGAGCCGCTTGCCGTAGCCGCCAGTTGGCTCGAACTCGCGCGCATGCGGCGCGATCAGCCCAATCCCAACGCCATGGTCGTCGCCAGTGTCGGCGCCGAGGGCCAACCCTCGGCTCGCGTGGTGCTCTGCAAGGAAATCGTCACCGACCCGGGGTACATCTGTTTTTTCACCAATTACGAGTCACGCAAGGGTCGCGAGATCGAGGCTCATCCGCGCGTGGCCATCGTCATGCACTGGGATCACCTGTATCGGCAGGTGCGCATCGAGGGCCGCGTCGTGCGTGCGCCTGCCGCCGAGAGTGATGCCTACTTCCGCACTCGCCCCTGGCAGCGTCGCGTCGGCGCCTGGGCGAGCGCACAGAGCGCCCCCGTTGGCTCGCGCGCCGAGTTGGAAGCGGCGGTGGTCGCGGTTGCCCGTCGCTTCGATGTGCCGGTGCCGGGCCCGGAAGATGCCCCCGCGCCACCCGGACTCGGCGATCACATCCCAAGACCGCCCAACTGGGGCGGTTATCACGTGTACGCCGAAGCGGTCGAGCTTTGGGTCGAGGGTGAGTCGCGCATTCATGATCGCGCGCGCTGGTCGCGTACGTTGATTACGGGCAATGATGCTGCCGAGCCGCCGCGTGTCAGCAGCCCGTGGCAGGTGACCCGACTGCAGCCCTGATCGTCCCCGCCGCACTTGCCGCGCGGGTCGCTCACTGAGTCGCTCGCTTTAGTCGCTCGCCTTAGTCGCTCGCCTCAGGCGAGTGCCTCAATCAACTTGTCGTGCAAAGCGCCGTTGCTGGCGAGCACTGTGGTGGTCGACAGATTCACGGCGCCACCGTCGAGGTCGGTGAAGCGGCCACCGGCCTCTTCGACAATGACCGTGAGCGCTGCGATGTCGAGAATATTGACGTCGGACTCGATCACTGCATCGAGCGCACCCCGAGCCAACAAGTGGTAATGCACGAAATCGCCGTAGCCACGGATGCGATTGACCCGCGTCACGAGCTCGCCGTAACGCGCCCAGCGGGGTCCTGAGGCGAGCGTTTTCAGATTGCCGCTGGAGACGATCGCCGCATCGATGCGATCGATACCGCTCACGCGGATGCGCTGCTGACCGAGCCACGCGCCCTCGCCCCGCTCTGCCCAAGCAAATTCGCCGTAGGCGGGCGCGCAGGACACGCCGAGTACCATTCGACCGCCGCGTTGCAGGGCAATTTGCGTCGAGAAAAAAGGGCACTCGCGCACAAAAGATTTGGTGCCATCGATGGGATCGACGAGCCAAATGCTCTCCGCGCCCATGGCGTGCTGCCCGGTTTCCTCGCCAAAAAAACCGTGGCTCGGGAAATGTCGCGACAAAACCTCGCGAATGACTTCCTCGGCTTTGATGTCGGCCTCGGTGACCGGCGATTTATCGGCTTTGGTGATGACCGCGAGGTTGCGCTGATACAGCTCGCGGATCACGCGCGCGGCGGCTTCGGCGGCTTCGATGGCAGCCTTCAGTTCGGCGGATGGCACGAATTGCCCTCGGGGTGAGTGATGTCGGAGTGGTATCTTAAACGGCATGGGAAACAGGCTTAGCAAGATCTATACGCGTACCGGCGACGATGGCTCCACGGGGCTCGGCGACGGCAGTCGCGTGCGCAAGGACGATGCCCGGGTCGAGGCCTATGGCACAGTGGATGAGGCAAACAGCACTGTGGGCATGATCCTCGCTGTGCCCGGACTGCCCCCGACCGTCGCCGAGTGCCTGATCGCCGTCCAGCACGATCTTTTTGATCTCGGCGGTGAGCTCTGTATTCCGGGCATGACGCTCATCAAGCCGGAGCAGATCGAGCGGCTCGAAGCCCAACTCGATGGCTTCAACGATCCGTTGCCGCCGCTCAAGGAATTCATTCTGCCGGGCGGTGGCCCCGCGGCAGCGGCCTGTCATCTCGCACGCACGGTTGTCAGACGTGCCGAGCGACGCGTCTGGACGCTCTCGACGGCAACCACGGTGAGCCCGGACGCCGCGCGCTATCTCAATCGGCTTTCCGATCTGCTGTTCGTGATCGCGCGCGTGCTGGCGCGGCACGAAAACGGCAGCGAAGTGGTCTGGAACCGCAATCGGCGCAGCGCGCCCTGACTCAGTCCTTGCTGGCGAGCGCGCGCTCGTCGACCTCGCTGCGGATCTGCGTGCCGATCAAAATCGACACGAAGAGTGCGCAGGCGAGACCGATGAACGGCAGCTGATAACTGCCGTAGGCGTCGAACAGCTTGCCGGTGATCCAGCTGCCAAGACCCACGCCGATCGACTCCATGAAGCTGATCGACCCATTGATGCGACCGATCTCGCGCAAGCCGAAATTATTGACGGCCAGCATGTTGTA
>JBJTAV010000142.1:0-5007 GCA_046091005.1 Gammaproteobacteria bacterium
CGATCCTTGAAATCTTCGCGGGCATGCGCGCCGCGGCTTTCCTTGCGATTTTCAGCGGAGCGGATCGTGGCGACCGCCTGCCCGAGCAGGTTGTCGAGCTCCAGAGTCTCGATGAGATCGGTGTTCCAGACCAGACCGCGATCGCTCGTACGCACATCGGCGAACGAGTCGACCGTCTTCTGCAATTTGTCGCAGCCTTCCTGCAGCGAGCTGCCGGTGCGGAACACGGCGGCGTCGGACTGCATGATTTTCTGCATTTCGAGACGGATCTGCGCCGTCGGCCGATCACCCTTGGCATTGCGGAATTTGTCGAGACGCGTGAGCGCGAGATCGCCGGCGTCCTTGGGCAGGGGCTTGTGCGAACTGCCCGGCTTGACGATCGATGCCGCGTGGCGACCTGCCTCGCGACCGAACACCACGAGATCGAGCAATGAATTGGAGCCGAGGCGATTCGCACCGTGCACCGACACGCAGGCCGCCTCGCCCACCGCCATGAGTCCGGGCACCACGGTGTCGGCGTCGCCATTTTTGAGCGTGACCACCTCGCCGTGATAATTGCAGGGGATTCCACCCATGTTGTAGTGCACGGTAGGCAGCACCGGGATCGGTGCCTTGTTGACGTCAACGCCCGCAAAGATGCGCGCGGTTTCGGCAATACCGGGCAGACGCTGCTTGATGACCTCGGGGCCAAGGTGCTCGAGGTGCAAGTGGATGTGATCGGCATCTTTGCCGACGCCGCGCCCCTCGCGAATCTCGATGGTCATCGAGCGCGACACCACATCGCGCGAGGCGAGATCTTTGGCGTTCGGCGCGTAGCGCTCCATGAAACGCTCACCACGTGAATTGGTGAGATAACCGCCCTCGCCGCGCGAGCCTTCGGTGATGAGGCAGCCCGCCCCATAAATGCCCGTCGGATGGAACTGCACGAACTCCATGTCCTGCAGCGGCAATCCCGCGCGCAGCGCCATGCCGCCGCCATCACCCGTGCAGGTGTGCGCCGACGTGCAAGAGAAATACGCACGGCCGTAACCCCCGGTCGCGAGGATGACGAGATGGGCACGGAAGCGATGGAGCGTGCCTTCGGCGAGATTGAGCGCCACCACGCCTCGGCACTCGCCGTTTTCCATGATGAGATCGATGGCAAAGAATTCGATGAAGAACTCGGCTTCGTTCTTGATCGACTGCTGATAGAGCGTGTGCAACATGGCATGGCCGGTGCGGTCAGCGGCCGCACAAGTACGCTGCGCGATGCCCTTGCCGTACTGAGTCGTCATGCCGCCGAAGGGGCGCTGATAAATGCGTCCATCGGGCGTGCGCGAGAACGGCACGCCGTAGTGTTCGAGTTCGATGACGGCGGCCGGTGCCTCTTTGCACATGAACTCGATCGCGTCCTGATCGCCGAGCCAGTCCGACCCCTTGATGGTGTCGTAGAAGTGGTAGCGCCAGTCATCCTCGCCCATGTTGCCGAGCGCGGCCGAAATGCCGCCCTGCGCGGCCACCGTATGACTACGGGTCGGGAATACTTTGGTCAGGCAGGCCGTCGACAACCCGGCCTCGGCAAGACCCAGCGTCGCGCGCAGCCCGGCGCCGCCCGCGCCGACCACGACGACGTCATAGGTGTGATCAATGAAATTATAGGCAGTCATCCGAGCTTATCCTTGAGCCAGCGTCGTGAAGGCGATACGCAGCACGGCATAGCTGGCGGTGACCGCAACGACGACATGAATGAAAGTGTTGGCGAGCAGGGCCGTGAGCTTGACGGCCTTGTTGGGCACGTAATCTTCGAGCACCACTTGCACGCCGAGAGCCGAGTGCCAGGCGATCGTGCCGACGAGCAGCACGAGCAGCACCGGATTGAAGCCGCTCGCGATCCATTCGCGCACGGCGAACTGATCGGTCGTTGGCAGATGCACGACCTGAAACGCAAACCACAGCGTGAGCGGCACCAGTGCCACCGCACTCACGCGCTGCGCCCACCAATGCGCCACACCCTGCTTGGCCGAACCCCGACCGAGCACCTTGCCAAGCGGACTGCGCAGGCTCATCGCGGCACCCCGGCGAAAAACGCCGCGTAAGCAAAGGCGAGTGCGAGCACGAGGCTCGCCGCGATGACCACGGTGGCGCTGCGCCGGGCCTCGGCCTTTTCGAGGCCGCGACCAAGATCCCAGTTGAGATGACGCAAGCCATTGCAAAGGTGGTAGCAGAACGCGAGCAACCAGCCTGCGAGCAGCCATTTGCCGAAGCCACTACCGATCACGGTGACGGCCAGTGCATAGCCCGCCTCATCGCCCGCGGCCGCCATGAGCCACCACGCGAGCAACAGCAAACCGACCGAGAGCACGATGCCGCTTGCGCGATGCGCGATCGAGGTCGCCATGGTGTAGGCGAATCGGTAAACACCGAGGTGAGGGGATAGGGGTCGTTGAGGCATCGGTGGGCTTCCCGTGATCAGAAGTCGATGCAGCGGCCGTTCTTTTCCCAGTCGCCGAAACGCGTCGGCTCGGGGCCACTCGGCCCGCCGATCTCGGTCGGCAGACTCGGGACTGAATCGGTCGAATTGGGCGTCGTAGGGAGGGGCGCAGGCACGGCCGCTGACGCGGGCCGCCCCACCCCCTGGGGATCGTTCTGCATCGGGGGTCGATGATGCCAGAAGCGTCGCATCCCGACCACCCGCAAGACGCTGAACTTCATGCACAATCCGCGCTCCAAACCCGCCGCTTTCACAGGTTTTTTTTCACAAGCCCGATCAGAGTCTCGCGTGCACCGCTCCGCTGTCGACATCACCCCCCTCACCCATCTCGGTGTCCTCGCCGTACGCGGCGTCGACGCCCGTAAATTCCTGAGCGGGCAGCTTTCGCAGGATGTGCTGGCGCTGCGCGCCGATCGGGTCGAGCTCGCCGGACTGCACAACCCGCAGGGGCGCGTGCTTGCGCTGCTGCGCCTCGTGGCACAAGGCCCCGACGATGTGCTCTGCGTGCTACCGCGCGCTGCACTCGCCGATACGCTCGCGCTGCTGCAAAAGTTTCTGCTGCGCGCCAAAGCCACGCTCAGCGACGAATCAGCGCTCTGGCAGATCGAGGGGCTCGCCTCGACACCGCAAGCGCTCCCGGACCCCGTGGGCAGCGCCCTGCGCGTGCCCGGGAATAACGGCGAGACCGTGATCTGGCGTCACGCGAGCGACGGTCGGCTGATGTGTTTGCGAGCCGCCACTCATGTGGTGCCCGCGGAGTCCTCACCCACTGATGCGGGGGCAGCCCTTGCGGCGTGGCAGCGCGCCGATATTGCCGCTGGCATCCCCGAGATCACGCCCGCCACGCGCGGCGAGTTCGTCGCGCAAATGCTCAACCTCGATGTGCAGGGCGGCATTTCCTTCACCAAGGGCTGCTACACCGGCCAGGAGGTGATCGCCCGCGCGCACTATCGCGGTCGCGTCAAACGTCGCACTCAAAGATTTCGACTCGCAGCGGGTCCGTTACCGGCGCCCGGCGAGAAACTCGAGCTCGAGATGGATGTGGCAGGTACAAAGATTCGTCGCAGTGCGCAGGTCATCAACGCCGTGGCTGATCAGACGGGCATTGCGGGCATCGAGTGCCTCGCCGTCGCAGCCTTTGCTGCAGCCGAACCCGCTACCGCCGAAGCCGCTACCGCTGAAGCCGCTGCTACCGCCGACGCACCGACTGCAGGGTCTGCAAACGAGACACCCGCTCGCGCCGCGAGCGCCCTGCCGATGAGCTATTCGCTGCCCGACTGAGCGCCGCGCTTATTCCGGCCGCATCTGCGGGAAGAGCAGCACGTCGCGAATCGAGGGCGAGTCCGTCAGCAACATCACGAGCCGATCGATACCCACGCCGAGCCCTGCAGTCGGCGGCAACCCGTATTCAAGCGCGCGCACGTAATCGGCGTCGTAGAACATGGCCTCGTCGTCGCCCGATTCTTTGCGCGCCACCTGCGCCTGAAACCGTGCCGCCTGCTCCTCGGCGTCGTTGAGCTCGGAGAAGCCGTTGGCGAGCTCGCGCCCACCGACAAAGAATTCGAAGCGGTCGGTGAGAAAAGGGTCGGCATCGTTGGCCCGCGACAGCGGCGACACCTCGGCGGGATAGGCGTAGACGAAGGTCGGATCGAGCAGCGTCTGCTCGCCGGTCTTTTCGAAGATTTCGATCTGCAACTTGCCCGGGCCATCACCCGGCTTCCAGGGACTGCCGCGGGCATCACAGGCCGCGCGCAAGTAGTCAAGGTCGCGCAGCCGGGCCCGATCAAGATCGGGATTTTCGCGCAGGATGAGATCTTCGACACTGATGCGCGCAAACGGCCCGGACAGATCGTATTGCCGCCCTTGCGAGCTGAACTGCAGCGTACCCACGACCGCTTCGGCGGCACCGCGCAGCATTCGCTCCACGAGGTCCATCAGGTCGTGATAATCGGCGTACGCCTGATAGAGCTCGAGCATCGTGAACTCGGGGTTATGTCGCGTCGACAAACCCTCGTTGCGAAAATTGCGATTGATTTCATAGACGCGCTCGAAGCCGCCCACCGTGAGCCGCTTGAGATAGAGCTCGGGCGCAATCCGCAGATACATGTCGATATCGAGCGCGTTGTGATGCGTCACGAAGGGCCGCGCCGTGGCGCCGCCCGGAATCGGCTGCATCATCGGTGTCTCGACTTCCATGAAGCCGAGCGCATCGAGCATGTCACGCAGATAACGAATGAGACGCGTGCGCTTGCGGAAAATGGCGCGGCTCTCCTCGTTCATGATGAGATCGACATAGCGCTGGCGATAGCGCGCCTCGGTGTCGGCGAGCCCATGCCACTTGTCGGGCAGCGGTCGCAGCGACTTCACCAACAGGCGCAGCGAATCGACACGAACCGAAAGCTCGCCCGTCTTGGTGTGAAACAGCGTGCCCTCGGCACCCACGATGTCGCCGATATCCCAGCCTTTGAAGGCCTCGTAAGTCTCTGCTAGCGCTTCGCGCTGCAAAAAGAGCTGGATCTGGCCAGAGGAATCTTGAA
>JBJTAV010000143.1:0-19383 GCA_046091005.1 Gammaproteobacteria bacterium
TGCGTACTCAAAGAATACGGCTCATCGAGCACGAGTTTGGGCGGTGGCGGCAACGGCTCGGCCACCTGCCGCGTAGCGACGCTACTGCAAGCTGTCAGCAGGCCGAGGGCAGCGAGTGCGCCGAAGCGACCGGTGCCATGAAGGAGCGTCCGCATGGACGCGAAGATTACAGCAGGACGGGCCGATTCGGCTGTTCGTTGCGATCGCCCGGCGCGTTCGGGAAATGACGGGCGAGCAGATCGCCCACCCCCTCGATGCCGGCCAAAGCACCCTCGCGAAATCGACCGTCGCGGAAGTGGCTCTCCATGACACTGCAGAGGGTTTGCCATTCGGCAGCGTCGACCTTCGCGGCAATACCGCGATCGGCAATGATTTCGACATCGTGCTCGGCCATGAGCACGTAGATGAGCACCCCGTTGTTGTCGGCGGTGTCCCATACCCCCAGCGCACCGAAGAGATCCAAGGCTCGCTCACGCGGCGTGCAACCGGCGCGCAGTTGACTGAAATCGAGCGCAGTCTCGATGACAAAGCGGATTTCGCCGGCGTGACGTGACTCGACCGTGGCAACGGCCTTCTCGATGGCCTGACGGACATGGTTGGGAAAGCGCCGTCGGGTCAGCAAAGGCGTAGCGACAAGATTTTTGATCCAGCGTTCGATCTGCATGTTTGCGCTTCCGGCTACCATCGCCCCGAGGCGCCACAGCCACCGAAGCCGCCGCCGCCACCACCACAGCCACCGCCCCCAAACCCGCCGCCGAAACCGCCACCTCCGCCACCGAAGCCACCGCCCCAGCCCCCATCCCAACGATTGCGCCCGCGGTGACTGCGGCGACACCCGCCACTCGAGAAGGCGCCGGGGGCGAATCCGCCGAGCAGGCCGACGACCAAGCTGACCACCGAGGCCACGATGGCAAACACCAGACCGCTCAATAAAAAGCCGGCAACCCCCGCGAGGCTTGCTGTCGACAAGGCGCCGAATACCCGCCCAAAGATTTTGCGCAGGATGGCCGAGACCACGACGGCAACAATGAAAATGAGACCGAGCAGATCGCCAATGCCCGGACTGCCACCCGAGTCGCCCTCGCCCCATTTTTCTTCGGGTGCCGGCAAGGGCTCGCCATCGGCGACACTGATCATGCGATCGACGCCGGCCGCGATGCCGCCAGCGTAATCGCCGGAGCGGAAAAGCGGCGTGATGGTTTCATCGATGATGCGGTTCGAAACGAGATCGGTCAGCGCACCCTCGAGCCCGCGGCCAACCTCGATGCGCAGTCGACGATCCTCGACGGCAACAATAAGCAGCGCACCGTCATCGACACCCTTGCGCCCGAGCTTCCAAGCATCGACCACACGGATGGAATACTGCTCGATTTCTTCGGGTGCCGTGGTAGCCACCGTGAGCACCGCGATCTGCGTGCCCTTGCGAGCTTCGAAGGCCGCGAGCTTTTCTTCGAGCGCGGCCTCTTCGGCTGCCGGCAAAATGTCCGCACTGTCCGTCACCCGGCGCTCAAGCGTCGGAATGGCTTGCAAGCCCTGACTGATCGCCGTGACCCACGGGGCCAGGGCGAGCAGCAGGGCGAACAGAATGGGACGCAGTCGTGGCACGTTCGCGATCGACCTTAATTGGCAGGCGTGGCGGGCGCAGCGAAGTCGACCGTCGGCGCCTGCGAAATGGCGGCCTCATTCTCGACCGTGAAGTTGGGCTTCACCTCGTAGCTGAACACCATGGCCGTCAAGTTCGAGGGGAACTTGCGAATGGTACCGTTGTACTCCTGCACGGCCGCGATGTAGCGATTGCGCGCCACGGTAATGCGGTTTTCGGTGCCCTCGAGCTGCGCCTGCAAATCGCGGAAATTTTGATCCGATTTCAGCTGCGGGTAATTTTCGGTGACCATCAACAGACTTTTGAGCGCCTGTGTCAACTCGCCTTGTGCGGCCTGATATTTTTGCAGCGCCGCCGGGTTGTTGACGAGCTCGGGCGTCACCTGGATGGACGTGGCGCGGGCACGCGCCTCGGTCACACCGACGAGCACCCGCTCCTCTTGCGCCGCGAATCCCTTCACCGTGTTGACGAGGTTCGGGATGAGATCGGCACGCCGCTGATACTGGTTCACCACCTCGGACCACGACGCCTTGACGGCCTCGTCCTGGGTCTGGATGGTGTTGTAGCCACAGCCGCTCAAGCTGAGCGACAGCAACAAGATGATTGCGGTAAAGGTCTTTTTGAATGTATTCATCGAGTCGGTCCTCTTCACCCGTAATTACCAAATTTTCACTCGGTCGGTCGGCTCACGGTACAGCCGATCGCCGAGTTTGACACCGAACGCTTCATAAAATTCCGTCATGTTGGTGACGACGCCATTGCAGCGATACTCGCTCGGGCTGTGCGAGTCGGTAACGAGGCGCACACGCAGCTCATCGTCCCGATATTTGCGGCGCCAAATCTGCGCCCAGCCAAGGAAAAACCGCTGCGGTCCGGTGAAGCCGTCGATCACCGGCGCCGGTTTGCCCGCCAGCGAAATCATGTACGCCCGATAAGCGACAGCAAGACCCGACAGGTCGCCGATGTTCTCGCCCATGGTGAGATCGCCGTTGATGGAGCGTTCATCGATCGGCTTGTAGCCCGCGTACTGGGCGCCTAGCCGCCCCGCCCGCTCGCGAAATCGCACGTTGTCATCGAAAGTCCACCAATCGCGCAGGTTACCCTCGCCATCGTAACGGCGACCGGAGTCGTCAAAGCCGTGACTGATTTCATGGCCGATGACACCACCGATACCGCCATAGTTGACGGCGTCATCCGCAATGGGATCAAAGAATGGCGATCGCAGGATCGCCGCCGGAAACACGATCTCGTTCATCGGCGGGCTGTAATAGGCATTGACGGTCTGCGGTGTCATGCCCCACTCGGTGCGATCGACTGGCTTGCCGAGTCGGTTCATCTGCCGCAGGAACTCGAATTCATTGACCCGGCGCAGATTGCCGAGCAGATCGTCCGCGCTCACCTGCAAAGCCGAGTAGTCACGCCACTTGTCGGGGTAACCGACCTTCACCGAAAAAGCCTCAAGCTTGCGCTTGGCCTCGGTCTTGGTCTCGGGTCCCATCCACTCGAGCGAATCGATCGACTGCGCAAAGGCCGCGCGCAGATTGGCCACCAACTGCTGAATACGAATACGCGCCTCGGGCGGGAAAGTCTTTTCGACGTAGGCGCGTCCGGCGATTTCGCCGATCGAACGATCGATCAAGTTGAGACTGCGGCGCCAGCGCGGTTGCTGCTCCTGCACGCCGCGCAGTGCGCGCTCGCGGAAATCGAAGCGCGCCGCATCATAGGCCTGCGGCAAAAACGCGGCGTTCGCATCGAGCACGCGGAAACGGAAATAGTCGCGCCAAGTTGCGACCGGCGTTGCCCGCACGAGCTCACCGAGTTGGCGTATGTAGGTCGGTTGCCGGATATCGAACTCACTGATGCCCGCAGCCTCGGGACCCATGCCGCTGATGAACGCGCGCCATTCGAAGGCCGGCATCGCGGTTGCGGCATCGTCCAGCGACAGGCGGTTATAGGTCTTCACCGGATCGCGATTTTCGACTCGCGTCCAATGCAGCTTGGCGATTGAGGTTTCGAGGGCAAGGATTCGCGAGGCTGCCGCAGCAGCATCCGCCGTGCCTGAGAGCGACAAGAGCTTCTCGGCGTAGACGGCGAAGTCGGCACGCGCTTTGGCATTGCGTGCATCATCGGCGAGGTAGTACTCGCGATCAGGCATCGTCAGTCCGCTCTGCGAAAGCCCGGGAATGTAGCGCGTCGACTGCTTGCGATCTTGCCCCACATAGGCGTTTACCGGCGCGCCAAGACCCACGCGCTGTGCGCGACCAAAATAAACGAAGACGTCTTCGGGTTTGATGACCTGCTCGATGCGCCCGAACTCCGCTGCCAGCGGCTCGAGACCGCGCTTTTCGATGAGGTCGGTATTCATGAACGCGGTGTAGAAATCACCGAGTTTTTGCGCATCGGAGCCCGGTGCGCGCTGGCTGTCAGCCGCCGCGGCCTCGATCAGTTGCCGCAGGGTGGCGAGTGCATCGTCCTCGAGCTTGCTAAAGGTGCCGAAGTTGGAGCGATCCGCAGGGATCTCGGTTTTGCTCAACCAAGTACCCCCAGCAAAGCGATACAGGTCGTCCTGCGGCCGAACGCTGCGATCAAAGCCCTCGAGGTCGAGGCCCGAACGCAAGGCAGGCGCCGCGCTCGCAGACACCGTCATGGCTGCAGCCACGATGATTGACAGATAATGGCGTACCGACATTTTCTACTCGTCCTTTGTTGCAGAGATTGCCGAATCCGGAAAGGCCGTGAAGTTTAGGGGATTCAGCGCCCAGAGACTAAGCTGCCACCGCCATGCCCCGCTATCGCCCCCCCACCACGCCCGGTTCCAAGTTCATCACGCCAGACGGTCACAATCGTTTGACAAGTGAGCTCGATCAACTTTGGCGCGTGGAGCGGCCGCAGGTCACGCTCGCCGTCAGCGAGGCGGCCGCCCAAGGCGATCGCTCGGAGAACGCCGAGTACACCTACGGCAAGCGCCGCCTGCGCGAGATAGACCGCCGCGTGCGCTTTCTGCGCAAGCGACTCGAGGGCATGGTGGTCGTCGACAAACCACCCGCCGATCGGCAACGCGTTTTCTTTGGTGCGTGGGTGACGCTTGAAGACGACGACGGCGTCGAGACACGACACCGCATCGTCGGTCCCGACGAGTTCGATCTCGCCCCCGGCTATATCAGCATGGATGCCCCGCTCGCGCGTGCCCTGCTCGGCAAACGACTCGATGACGAAGTTACCGTGCTCACGCCCAAAGGCGAGCGGAGCTGGGTGATTGCCGAGGTCCGCTACAACACGCCTTGAGTCAGACCACGCGCACGTTTTTGAACTGCCAAGGGTCCGTGTGATCGAGGTCTTCTGCGAAAAGACTCTCGCGCCCCGTGAGCGGGTTCCAATCGGTGTACTCGCCCACCACCGGACCCAAGTAAGGCATGCAGATTTCGAGATTGCGCCGGAAGTCCATGTCGTCGGGCTCGATCACGCCGCGATTCGGGTTTTCCATGGCCCAAATCACCCCCGACAACACCGCCACGGTGACCTGCAGGCTGGTCGCATTGTTGTAGGGACAGAGCTGCCGCGCTTCGTCGATCGAAAGTTGCGAGCCGTACCAGTAGGCATTCTTTGAGTGGCCGGCGAGGAGCACGCCGAGCTCATCGATGCCCCCCGAAGAAATCTCGTCCATCAGAATGCGCTGCTTGGACTGCACGACGAAATTGCGACCGGCGAATTCGTGCACCGACAGCACTGCGTCATCGCAGGGGTGATAGGCGTAGTGCACCGTCGGACGATAGATCACCTCATCGCCTTTTTTGACCGAGAGGTAATCGGCGATCGAGATCGACTCACCGTGCGTGATCGCAAAACCGTGAAAATGCCCGGCCTTGGGTGTCCAGGTGCGCACCCGCGTTGCGGCACCGGGGCGCGACAAAAAAATCGAGGACTTGCGACCGAAATCATAGGCGTTGCCATCAGCCGGAAAGTGCTTCTCGTGGGCACCCCAACCGAGTTCGCAGGGTTGCGAACCTTCGCTGACAAAGCCATCGCAAGACCAGGTGTTCACGAATTCGCCCGGGCGCTTGCGCACCGGTGAGACTTGCGTATCGCGCTCGGCGATATGGATCACCTTGATGCCGAGCGTGTGCGCGAGTTTCGCCCAGTCGTCGCGCGAGCTCGGGTCGCCGGCCGCGATGCCGGTATCGGCTGCAATATTGAGCATCGCCTGTTTGACGAAGTGCGACACCATGCCCGGGTTGGCGCCGTGAGTGAGCACGGCAGTCGGCGCCGTTTCGCGACCCGGACGCAGAGCAAGCGCACGCTCACGCAGCGCATAGTTGGTGCGCTGCGCTGCGGGCTGGGATTTGTCGGTATAGCCCCCCGGCCAAGGCTCGATGCAAGTATCGAGATACATGGCGCCGCGCGCCTGGCAGAACTCGATCAGCGCAATCGACGACACGTCGACCGAGACATTGATCAAAAAATCGCCCTGACCGACCAAAGCTGCAAGCCGGCTCTCGAGATTGCCGGGCAAGATCGGATCCAAGATGAACTTCACGCCGAAATGCGTCGCCACCTCGGCGCCGCGCTCGTCGGCCGACACGATGGTGATGCGATCGGCACTGGTGCCGATGTGCCGCAAGATCAAAGGCAACACGCCCTGACCGATGCTGCCGAAGCCAACGAAAATGATCCGTCCCGGAAACTGCACGTGAACCTTGTGGTCGCTCATGATCTGCTTTGTCTCGCCTCCCTGTGATGTTGTGCCCTGTGACGTTGTGCTGGGTCAGCCCGTCCGCCAGTGCGGCGGAAAAGTGCGAACGTAACCCGGCAGCGCCTCGATTCTGGCGAGCCAGCGACCAAGCGCCGGGTAGTTGACCTCGATCGGCAAAAACCGCCGCGCAAGGTCTTCGGCGCCCGGGCGACCGAGCGCCCGTCGCAAAAGTTGGATCGCCGGAAAAATCACCATGTCGATGGCGCTGTAGTCATCGCCCACGATCCAGTCAAAGCGCGACACCCGCATTTCGATGGTGCGCGCCTCACGCGCGACAACGTGCATCGCATCGGTGAGCGCATCTTGGCCGAGCGGTGGCTCTTCGAGGGGGTTGGTGCTGCCGAGCAGCGTCCGGCAAATCCCCATGATGTGCGGCTCGGTATACGCCTGGAATTCTTCGATCACCCGCACGATGACCGCCGCTTCTTCGGGCGTACGACCAAAAATAGGCGGATCCGGATACTTGCGATCAAGGTAATAGAGGATCGCCACCGACTCGAACACCACATAGTCGTCGTGTTTGAGCACCGGCACACGCCCACGCGGGTTCATCGCCAGCATTTGCGGCGCCTTGTGCTCCTGAAATGCGAGCTGCAGCGAGTGGCTGTCGTAAGGCAGCCGCTTGTGTTCCAGCGCCAGCATTACCCGCCAGGAGTAGGGACTGCCGCTGGCCCACCAGAGGTCGATGGCCATGGCGCGGGATTGTAACGGTAACGTCCGCACCGGAGAATTCGCGCTGGTTCAACCCGGAGCGCCGATGTCCGCCACCACGAGTTCCTGCAGCACCACCATCGAGGTCGCCACGCTGGTCGAGGTCGCCACGCTCGCCACCCACGTGTCGTCACCCGACTGGGTGACGCTCGATTGTCGTTTCGAACTCGGCAAACCCGCCGCGGGCGAAGCCGCCTACACAGCCCTGCATATTCCGGGCGCGCGCTATGCGCACCTCGATCGCGATCTGGCGGGCCCCGTGAACCCGAGCACCGGCAGGCATCCCCTGCCCGATCCGTCGACCCTCGCGAGCAAGCTTGGCGAGTGGGGCATCGATCGGCAAACCCGGGTCGTGGTCTATGACCAGGGCAACAGTTTTTTTGCCGCGCGCGCTTGGTGGCTGCTGCGTTGGCTGGGTCACGAGCAGGTGGCAATGCTCGATGGCGGACTCGCCGCCTGGCTTGCCGCCGGTCAGCCGCTCGAGACGGCGTTACCTGAAGTCACGCCGCGCGAGTATGTCGCGCAAGCAAATATTGCGATGGCCGTGAGCGCAGCCGACGTGCTGCAGTCGCTGCAAAGCGACACGAGCCGCCTCGTCGATGCGCGCGGCGCCGACCGCTTTGCGGGTGAAAACGAAACCATTGATCCGGTGGGTGGGCACGTGCCCGGCGCCTTGAACCATCACTACGCCCGTAACTACAACGCCGACGGTCGCCTCAAAGACGCCGCGACCCTGCGCACGGAGTGGCTGCAAACCTTGAACGGCCGTCCGCCCGCCTCGCTCATCGCCATGTGCGGCTCCGGCGTCAGCGCCTGCATAAATCTGCTTGCACTCGAGCACGCAGGGCTGCATGGTGCGCGCCTTTATCCGGGCTCGTGGAGTGAATGGATCCGCGACCCGGCCCGCCCGGTGGCCCGAGGACCACACTGAATGAACACGATGATGAACGAGACAAGGCGCAACTCTGCCGAGGTGAATGGTGGCGCGGCTGCGCCATCGACCACGCGCCGCGGACCCGCCTGGAGCGTGGCCGACTCGCGCGAGCTCTACCACGTGCAGGCCTGGGGACAGGGCTACTTCGGCGTCAACGAGCAAGGTCATGTCGTCGTGCGCCCCGAACAGCGCGCCGATCGCGAGATCGATCTTTTTGAAGTGGTTCAGGGTCTCAAGGAGCGCGAACTCACGACGCCCGTCGTCGTGCGTTTCTCGGGAATTTTGGCGCATCGCTTGCGACAGTTGAACGATGCCTTCGCACGAGCCATGGCCGAAAACGATTACCGCAATCGATACGCCGCGGTTTATCCGATCAAGGTCAACCAGCAGCGACTCGTGGTCGAAGAGGTCTATCGTTACGGCGCCGAGTTCGGCTTTGGACTCGAAGCAGGTAGCAAACCGGAATTGCTCGCGGTGATGGCGATGAGTGAAAACTCGCCTGAGCGACTCATCGTTTGCAACGGCTTCAAAGACGACAGCTACATCGAGACCGCGATGCTCGCCACCAAACTCGGTCGGCGTATCGTTCCCGTGGTCGAGAACTTTTCAGAACTCGGTCTGATCATCAAACACGCGCAGCGTCTTGGCGTGAAGCCGCAGATCGGCGTTCGCGTGAAGTTGGCGAGCGAGGGCTCGGGCCGCTGGCGTGATTCCGCCGGCGAGAAATCGAAGTTTGGCCTCTTCATCACCGAGATTCTCGAGGCGGTGGCGATGCTGCGCGCGCACGACATGCTCGACTGCCTGAAGCTCGTGCACTGTCATCCCGGCAGCCAACTGCAGGATATCCGTCGCATCAAAGAGGCGATCAACGAACTCGCCCACGTCTATGCCGAACTCAAGCTGCTCGGCGCAGGTCTTGAATATATTGATGTCGGTGGCGGACTCGGCGTCGACTATGACGGCTCGGGCACCAACTATTCTTCCTCAATGAATTACACCATCGAGGAATACGCCAACGATGTGGTGTATCGTATTGCGAGCGTTTGCAATGCACGTGGCATCGCGCACCCCATGATCGTCAGCGAATCGGGTCGAGCCATTGCTGCGCACCACAGCGTGCTGATTTTCAACACGCTGGGCTCATCCGCCCTCGACAAGTTCCACGTCACGGGTCGAGAAGACGAGGACTACGCAGGTCGCACGCTGCCGCAACCGGTGCAGGATCTGCTCGGCGCCTATCGCGAAGTGAGCGACCGACGGCTCGTCGAGTGCTGGCACGACGCCCTCACCGCCCGCGAGCAATGCCTGCAGATGTTCAATCTCGGGCTGCTGTCGCTGGAATTCCGCGGCCTTGCCGAGCGGCTCTATTGGGCAACTTGCGCCAAAATTCGCGACTACTGTCGCAAGCTCGAAGAGGTGCCCGAAGAGCTAGAGGGTGTCGAGAGCATTCTCTCGGATATCTACTTCTGCAATATGTCGGTGTTCCAGTCGCTGCCTGACAGCTGGGCGATCGATCATCTTTTTCCGATCATGCCGATCCATCGGCTCGACGAGTGCCCGACGCGACGGGCCGTGCTCGCCGACATCACCTGCGACTCGGACGGCAAGATCGACCGCTTCGTGAGTCACCGCGAAATCAAACGCACGCTGGAGTTGCATGACCTTACCGAAGGCGAGGAGTACTACCTCGCCGCATTTTTGGTGGGTGCTTACCAAGAAACGCTCGGCGACCTGCACAATCTCTTCGGTGATACGCATGTCGTGCACATCCGTCTCGAAGAAGACGGCAAGTGGTGGATCGACGAAGTGGTCAAGGGCGACACGGCGAATCGCGTGCTCGAATATATGGAATATGACGTGGCCGAGCTCTACCCCGCGCTGGCGCGCGACTGCGAACGTGCAATCCGTGAGGGTCGCATGACGGTGGCCGAAAGCCAGGCGCTGAAGCGATTTTACGAAGGCGAGCTCAACGGCTACGCCTATCTCGAATGAACGCCACCGAGAGTCGCGACTTTCGCAGCTACCACGCCTTTTTGCGGGCTGCGCGCAACTTCATGGAAGGGCCACTCGTCGGTCAGCTCCATGACAGCTACGAGCGTGCCCACCCCGCACCGCAGTCAGACTGGCGCGCGGCAGAGGCCACGCTCGATGAGCTCAATGAATTCCAGTTTTATTGTTGGGCCTATCGCAATCTGCAGCGCTTCAAATATCACCGCCCGACCCTCGGAATCTTTGCCACGCTGGAGCGTGAACGCGAGCGTCTCGAGCAGGCGCTCGATGCCGCGGCTGCAGAGACCATGGCGAGCGACCCGGCCGCGCTGCGACTGAACCCATCGCTGCCACTTCCCGACTACTTTCGTTATGTGCCCTTTCATCAGCACACGGGCGGCGTCACGGGCGATTCATTGGCCGGACTCGCCTATGAAATCGGCCGTCGTACAACGGTTCCGGCGCATGCGGATCCGAACGGCATCTATCGCATCCTCTTCGATGCCTTGCCGCAGCGGGATTACGCGCGCGTGCTCGATTGGGGCGTGGGTCATGGTGCCGCGCTCATCACCTGGCAACAGCGACAACCGCAAGCCGAGTGTCATGGTGTCGACTTGTCGGCCCCTTGCCTCAAAGTGGCCAATCTGCGCGCCCGCGAACGCGGCATGCGGTTTTTATTGTCGCAGCAAGATCTCGAGCATCTTGACTACCCGGACGCACACTTTGATCTCGTGTTCTTCAATTTCATGCTGCACGAACTGCCACCCGCGCACACACCGGCGCTGCTCGCCGAGGCCGCACGAATCTTGAAGCCCGGCGGTCTGTTCGCGGGCCACGAATTCCACCTGCGCCCAGGCGATGCGTTTCAAAACGTATTGCAACGCACGCACGCGTGGACCAATAACGAGACCTACTCGACGCCTTGGTACAGCACCCCGATTGGCGAGTGGGCACGTGCCGCCGGTTTTTCGAAGGTCAGCATCACGCCCTTCGAACGCCTGAATCGCTCGGTGAAACGGCCGGGCAAAGCGCCGATCAATGCCAATCATTGGAACCTTTACCTGTTCGAAAAATGAGCAAGATGACCTCACCGCCCGCCACACCCTCGGATCCACTCGTCGATCCGACCACCGGCAAGCGCTTCAACGCGGCGCTGCAAGGACCGGTCACCCACATAGAACCGGACTTCCTGCACAAGCTGCCCATGGATAACGCCGTAGGCGCCATCATGGCGCTCACTGCCGAAGTGTGGATGCTGCGCGAGCGCCTCGCGGCGCTCGAGGCCGAGCTCGAATCGCGAAAAGTTCTGCCCTCCGGCGCCGTCGAAAATCATCAAGATGTGGGCGCTGCTGCCGAAGCCCGGGCCGCCGATCTCGCGGCTTACACCGAACGGGTAATGGGCGAACTCACGCGCAACCGCGAACCGGTGTCACATATCGACCCCGCCGTTCAAAAATTCCTTTGAACGGTATGATCCGGTAACCCCTTGGCCCACTTTCTTCAGAACACTCCCTTCAGAACACCGAGGAAACTCCAGATGTCACGACCGCTGATTTCTCTGGCCTGCGCCGCCGTTGCAGCCTGTGCGTTGCTGATTGCCCCTGATGCGCTCGCGCAAGGCAAAAAAGCCCCGCGCATCGACCTCAACACCGCGGAAGGCGCAAACCTCGCTGCAAGACGCATCCAATGTGGATCGATCGACAACACGCCAACCATCTACTACTTCCACGGCGAAGGGTTCGCACGGGTCCCCGGCGAGCGCGATCGCAAGCTGTTTGACGTCGAGGGCTACAACGTTCGGCAGTGCGTGACCGTGACCGACCCGGTCCGCGGTACTGGCTGGCGGTTGGTCTCGCGCGAGCTGCTGCTCTACGTCGACCCCACCACGGGCGAGCTGCTCAAGGAATGGAAGAACCCGTGGACCGGGCAAACCGTCAAAGTTCTGCAGACGGCCAACGATCCGGTCAACCAGCGACCGGTGTTCCCGATCGGCGCCGACGGCAAGCCCGCGACCTGGCCCGGCACCACCAACGGCAACGTCTGGTGGAACACCATCACGGTACCGCTTTTTTACGTGAATCCTTTGGGTGGCGAGTTCCAAAAAAATGTGGGCGGTTACTACCACGCCACCGAAATGTTCAATTTTTTCGGTGACATCAATGTCCTGACCGACCCGAAAATTCCGAACCCGGCGGTCGAGGTCGGCTGGGTGCGGATGGCGGACTGGCTGCCCTGGATGGAAATGAGCGGCCGCGCCGGTCTGATCTATATTCATGCCGCAGGGCGCAAACTCGACAGTGCCGATCAGCTCTCGTCGGTGCTCAAAAAAGCCATCGAGACGGACTACCCCGAATATCGGACCCCGCCCGCTGGCGACGATAGCCGCGAAAACGAGACCAGCTGGACCGACTTCAAGAAAAAGATCGCGCCGACAACCCCCGTTAAAAAGTAGTCGCTCGCGCCCGGTTGTCTTGCCGTCGACTCCGGTAGTAGCATCAAGCCGCTCGTCACGGGAAATCGTGGCGAGCGGCTGATTCAACTGACCAAAGATCATAGAGACGGTCGAATGACTACGATCTACGTGGGTAACCTGCCCTTCTCCGCCAACGAGGCCGATGTCCGGGTGCTCTTTGAGCGTCACGGCAAAGTCGACTCCGTCAAGCTCGTCAACGATCGCGAGACGGGTCGCCCGCGCGGTTTCGGCTTCGTGGATATGCCTCCGGCAGAAGCCCAAGCTGCCATCGCGGCGCTCAATGGCTATGAAATGAACGGACGTGCCCTGCGCATCAACGAAGCGCAGGAACGTGCTCCGCGGCCACCGCGTCCAGGCGGTGGTGGCGGCTTCCGTCGCTGAGTCGGCTCGGCCCGAAGCGCGAACGGATCCGCAGCAAGCGGCGCTGGCACGCCCGGCGCCGCCTCGGTCTGTTTTTTCCCGAAAGAGGTCCGTCATGACCCGCCGCTATCGCGCCCAGCCCCGAAGCAAAATCGCCCTGAAGCTGCCGGTTCCGCGGCGTAGTCAACTCGCCCCCGATCTCGCCAAATATTTTGCCGTCTGCGAAGACAAGATCGGTTTTTTACCGAACGTACTCGAGGTGTACAGCTTCAATGAAACGAAGTTGCGCGCTTTCATCGCCATGTACAACGATCTCATGCTCGGTGACTCGAAGCTCACGGCGCTGGAGCGCGAAATGATCGCAGTTGTCGTTTCATCGGCCAACCGTTGCTACTACTGCCTGACGGCTCACGGCGAAGCCCTGCGCGCGATGTCGGGCGACCCCTCGCTAGGCGAAACGCTGGTGATGAATTACCGGGTGGCCAAGATCAGCAAGAAACAATGCGCCATGCTCGACTACGCGCACAAACTCACGGTGACGCCTGCCGAAACCGGCAAGGCCGATCGACTCACCCTGCGGCGTGCCGGCTGTAAAGATAGAGAGATCTGGGACATCGTCGCGATCACCGGTTTCTTCAACATGACGAATCGCGTCGCCGCGGCCACCGACATGATGCCGAACGAGGAATACCTCGCACGCTCGCGCTGAACTGTCAGCGACGGATAATCTCGCCGCTCCGATCGCCGTGCAGCATGCGCTGCCCCATCGGTCCCTCGAGGAGGGTGCGCGGATAACCCAAGTCGATCTGACTTGCGGCCTCGAGCGCAGCCGTCGCCTCGGCATCGAGGCTGAACTGCGTCGCGGTCAGCAGATCACGCAGTTGCGCATCGTGACGCGCTCCCAAAATGGGGATCACACCCCGCTCCATCAACCAACGAATGGCGATGCTGGATGAACTTTGACCGAGGCGTGCCGCCTGGGTGCGCACGGTCTCTGCGATAGCCAGGTTGCGCTCGCGCAAAAACAGGTTGCCCCAGCCAGTGCTCGTGAGTCGCCCCTCCTGGCCCGTTCGTGCAGCAGGATCAACCGCGTATTTACCCGACAACAGGCCGCCTGCCAGCGGACTCCAAGCCGTGACCGTCATGCCGAGTGCGGCAGCGCAGGGCAGCAACTCGCGCTCGACGTTGCGCTCGATCAGGCTGTAATGCAGCTGCAGCGCCATCAAGGGCGACCGGTCGTGGCTCTCGGCCAGCGTCTGCGCGCGCGCCACGATCCACGCGGGGGCGTTCGAAAAACCCGTGTACAAAACTTTGCCTGCGCGCACCAGATCGTCGAGACCACGCAGGGTTTCTTCGAGCGGTGTCAACGCATCCCAGGCATGCACCCACAAAAGATCAATGTAATCGGTACCGAGTCGCGACAGACTACCCTCGACTGCCTCGCGCAGCGCCTTGCGCGAGTTGCCACCCGAGTTGGGATTTTTCAAATCGAGGTTCATGGCGTACTTGGTCGCAATCACCAGCGAGCTGCGTCGACCGGCGATGAAGCGACCGAGCATGCGTTCACTGGTACCAAAAGTGTAGATATTCGCGGTATCAATGAAATTGCCACCGGCTTCAAGATAGGTGTCGAACATGCGGCGACACTCATCCTCCTCGGAGCCAATCGCGGTCTCGGTACCGAAGGTCATCGTGCCGAGACAAAGTTCGGAAACCTTCAGACCAGACTGACCGAGCAGACGCATTTTCATGATTCGACCCCGCGGAACATGCTGCGAAAAGTCTAGACTACGCCCATGCGTCCGGATGCCGAGGCTTCATCGATGTTGCTGTCCACGCGCGAAGTTTTTCGCGGTCGCGTCACCCGCCTCACCGTCGATACCGTGCGCTTGCCGAACGGCCACACGGCAGACCTCGAAATTCTGCACCACCCCGGCGGGGCCGCAGCGGTTGCGCTCGATAGAGACGGTCGCGTCTGTCTGTTGCACCAGTTCCGCCACGCCGTGGGTGGCCGCATATGGGAATTGCCTGCCGGGCGGCTGGAGCCTGGTGAACCGCCAATCGATACCGCGCGCCGCGAACTCATCGAAGAAGCCGGCGTCGAGGCCTCGCAGCTGCAATCACTCGGCGTATCGGTAAGCTCGCCCGGGGTATTCACCGAGCGTATATACCTTTACCTCGCGACCGGTCTCACGCCGGTCGCCGATGCGCGCGAAGCCGCCGAGGTCTTTGAAGTGCACTGGATCCCGTTGGCCGAGGCCGTGCACCGATGCCTCGAAGGTGAAATCGACGACTCGAAAACCGTCGTCGGACTGCTGCGTGCCCAGCACCATCTCGAGACGGGTAAACTCGGCACGTGAAGCTATCGCGCTATCAATGGGTCGTGTTCGCAGCCGCCTGGCTTGGCTGGGGCTTCGATGTCTTCGACGCGATGCTCTTCAACTTTGTCGCCTCGAACTGCATCCCCACACTGCTGGCACTGCCCATCGGCAGCCCCGAAGCGCGCGAAGCCACCGTCTATTGGACGGGCATTCTCTCAGCCGTGCTGCTCGTCGGCTGGGCCGCGGGCGGTGTGATCTTTGGCTGGGTCGCTGATCGCTATGGTCGCCGACTCGGCCTGATGCTCACCATCCTCGTCTATGCGCTCGGCACCACGCTCTGCGCGTTTGCCACCAGCATCGAGCAACTCGCGCTGTTTCGGGCGCTGACCAGCCTCGGGATCGGCGGCGAATGGGCAGTCGGTGCTGCGCTCGTCGCAGAGTCAGTGCCGGAAGAACACCGCGTCGAAGCCGGCGCGCTGCTGCAAACCGCCTCACCGCTCGGCATCATGCTCGCGAGCCTCGTCAACTATCAGATCGCCGGCGTGTGGCTGGCCGATGATCCCGCCAATTCCTGGCGCTATGTTTTTCTTTGCGGACTCGCTCCGGTGTTTCTCGCGCTCGCGGTACGCATCTTCGTCAAAGAAAGTGATCGCTGGCAGGCCCAGGCCGCAAGCGGGCAAGCTGCGCAAGCGCTGCGGCTCTCCCGTTTGTTCGATGTCGATCTGCGTGCTGCCACTCGCGCAGCGCTGCTGGTTTCTTTGACAGCGCTGCTGACATGGTGGGCCGTCAACGCGTTCGTGCCGCTGCTCGGCAGTCTGCTCGCCAGCGATGCCGCCACCGCAGCGGGCTTGCCGGCAGATGAAGCGCGGCAGATGTCCGAAGCCTGGAAGGCGCGAGCCTCCAATGCCTTCAATATCGGCGGACTGATCGGCGCCCTGCTCGCCATACCGCTTGCCAAACGCCTCGGCCGCAGGCCCGCATTCATCGGCTATTTTCTTTGGTCAGCAGCCAGCATCCTGCTCGCCTTCGGCTTGCCGCTCGGTCCCGAACTGCGTCTCGCCATGCTGTTCGTGGTGGGCCTTGGCGTATACGGCGTATTCAGCGCGCTCGTGTTTTATCTGCCCGAACTCTTTCCGACGCGACTCCGCGGTCTCGCCTCCGGCTTCTGCTACAACATCGGTCGCATCCTCGCCGCCTTCGGCCCTTTCATCGTCGGGGCAGTCACCGCGCGCGCCGGCGGTTCGTCGGCAGCGATCACCGACACCTTGGTCTGGGTCGCCCTGTTCCCGTTCGTCGCCGCCCTGCTCGCCCGCAGTTGGGTCGTCGAGACCCGCGGCCGCGCATTGCCAGACTGACTCGAAACTCGTCACTCACCCGCGATTCCCGCGTTCAGGTTTGCAGCGCCGTAGCGCAAGCTGCAGTCATGTTGAGACTTGACGCTGTAACCTTTCGCGTTACACTCATCCCATGATCGCCAGCTTCCGTCATCGAGGCTTGCAGTCATTTTTTCTGACCGGGTCCAAGGCCGGTATCTGTCCTGAGCACGCGACCAGACTTCGTCTAGTACTTGGTCAGCTAAGCGTGGCGAAGAATCCTCGGGACATGGCCCTACCTGGATTGCGACTGCACAAACTGAAGGGTGAGCAGGACAACCGCTGGTCTCTGTCGGTAAGCGGTAACTGGCGAATCACGTTCAGCTTTCATGGAAAGAATGCGGTTGCCGTAGGTTACGAGGACTATCACTAAGCGAGGCGGTTCCCCATGAAAATGCATAATCCACCCCACCCTGGGGAAATCCTGCGCGCTCTGTGTCTTGAACCACTCGGGCTCACTGTGACCCGCGCCGCCCAGGCTCTTGGTGTCAGTCGCAAAACGCTGTCGGCGATTCTGAATGGTCGCGCCAACATCACCCCCGAAATGGCTGTTCGACTTTCGATAGCCTTCGATACCACTGCAGCGAGCTGGCTCGATCAGCAAATGCAGTACGACCTTTGGCACGCCGAAAAACGCCGAAAGTCTCTCAAAGTTTTGAAACTCGCTGCCTGACCCCCGGAGATCACCACGTGAAAGCCCTGTTGAGCGAAGTCCCGGGCGCACCCGACACCCTCGTGCTGCGCGACATCGCCGAGCCGGTCCCGGGTCGCGGACAAGTCCGCATCGCCGTGCGCTATTGCGGCATCAACTATCCCGACGTGCTGGTCATCGAAGACAAATATCAGTTCAAGCCACCACGGCCCTTTGCCCCCGGCTCGGAGATGTCCGGCGTGATCGACGCCGTTGGCGAAGGCGTCACAGAGTTCAAAGTGGGCGATGCGGTGATCGCTGCGGCCACCTCGGGCGGGCTCGCCGAAAAAGCCGTCACTGCGGCAAGTGCCTGCGTGTCCATGCCCGAGGGCATGCCCTTCGATGCCGCGGCGGGTCTCATCTTCACTTATGGCACCTCCTATCACGCGCTCGTCAACCGCGGCGAGTTGCGCGCCGGCGAAACCCTGCTGGTGCTCGGCGCCGCGGGTGGCGTGGGTCTCGCGGCAGTCGAAATCGGTAAGGCCATCGGCGCGCGGGTTGTCGCGGCCGTTTCCAGCGAATCCAAAGCGGCAGCAGCGCGCGAGCACGGCGCCGACGTGACCGTCATCTACCCACGCGAGGGCATCGACTCACGTGCGCTCGCAGCGCAATTCAAGGAAGCCTGTGGCCCAAAGGGCGCTGATGTCATCTATGACCCGGTCGGCGGCGATTACGCGGAGCCGGCATTGCGGACCGCGGCCTGGAAGGGCCGCTACCTCGTGATCGGTTTTCCGGCCGGTATCCCAAAGATTCCGCTGAATCTCACCTTGCTCAAGGGCTGCGACATCCGCGGCGTCTTCTGGGGGGCTTTCAGGCAGCAAGAACCGGCGCAAGATGCCGCCAACATGCACGCCCTGCTCGATCTGTACCGCGCCGGCAAGATCAAGCCAAAGATTTCGGCCATCCTGCCATTGCCGCAGGGCGGTGAAGCGATCAAAAAATTATTGCAGCGCGAAGCTGTTGGCAAGATCTTGGTGTCATGTACAGCCTGATGTTTCTCGGCTTCGCGATCGCCCAGACGGCCTTGTTCGTCTGGTCGTTGCGTCTGTGGCGCGAGACCCGCGCCAAGGCCATCGCGGTCATTTTGATCCCGCTGTTTTTCCTGATTTGGGACAACCTGCGCGTCGCCGCCGGCATCGTCATCGGCTTCGGCGAGCCACTTTATTGGCTGACTTGGCCCGCGTTCTGGGCCCATTGGCTGTCCGGCTGCTGGCTGATCATCGCGAGTGGCTCGATCCTGCGACTGGCAGGTTTCGAGTTCGCCAGCCATAAATGGGTGATGGGGGCCTTTTGTCTCGTGACCACGGCGCTGGTGCTGCACGATCTGCCGCTTTTCTGGACCAAAGAAATTTACCCGGTCTGCGAATTCGACCTCATTCGCTATAGCGGTTCGGTGACCGAAGCCAATCGTTGTACCGCGGACCAGGTGCTCGTCAAAGGCGAGATCCCGATCGCTCCCGTCGTCACCTGCTTCGTGGTGATCGGTACGGGAATCGCGCTTTGGGCAAGAAAGGGTTTTCCTTGGATGGCGATCGGCGGCATCGTCATGCTGCTGACCGCAGCAGTGCCCGCCCTCAACCGTCACCGCCTCGACAACCTCGGCGAAGTTTTCATCAAGGGCGGCTCGATCTTCGCTATCTGGTTTCTTACCCGATCAGCCGCCCTACCAAACCCTCGAGATCAGTCACCTCGAGATCAGGCGGTGGACCGAACTCCGGCAACCAGCTGAGGCCGCGGCGGTTGATCCAAGCCGTTCGGCAGCCCGCTTCGGCGGCGCCGCGGATGTCGTTCTCGGGGTGATCGCCGACATGCAAGAGTTCGCTCGGGCTGATCCCGAGAGCGTCAGCCACGGTCAAATAAACCTCGGGATGCGGCTTCGCGCGGCCCACTGACTCGGCGTTGAGCGTCACCTCAAAGTGGTGACCGATGCCGATCCGATGCACGCAAGCATTGCCATTGGAGAAGCTCGCGAGGCGAAAGCGACTGGCGAGCTTCGTGAGGGCGGTCGTCACTTCGGGATAGAACTCCACCTCGTGCCGCGCGGCAATGAAAACCTCGAAGGCACGATCGCCGATCACCGGATCGTGCCCGTGGTGCGCAGCGAGCCGACGCATCGCTTCGGTGCGCAGCCAAGTCATGTCGTGGGCGCGCTCGGGCACCTCGGCCGCGAGCGTCCGG
>JBJTAV010000144.1:0-2596 GCA_046091005.1 Gammaproteobacteria bacterium
CAGTCCAAAGCCGGCATCAATGTCGTCGTGCTCGATCCGCAGGCCGTCCCGGGGCGGGACAATCTTTCGGAACTGCAGACCTCGGGGCTGCGTGACGACACGCAGGTCATTTTGGTGGCCGAGCCCGTGACCCTCGCCCGCTACACGCAACTCGCCCAGGCCGATGTTGCCGACTTCCTGCCCAAACCCGTGGCGAGGCGAACCCTGCTGCGCGCCGTGCTCGAAGCGCAGCGGCGTCATTCTTCGTCCCGCGAGCCCCTGCTGCAGGACGGCAAATTGGTGCAGATGGTCGAGCGCGCCGTGGTGCATCAATCCTGTCGCGCACCCGCCACAGAGCATCGGGTCGAACTGAGCACTCTGCAGCTGTTGTCGGATTTGGACGACTGTCGAATCCAGAGTCTCGAGGGGATCCTCGAACCCGATTCGACTTGGAGCATGCTGACTGAATTGCTGCGGGCGCGCCTCGCCCGCCGGCGGCTCTCGGTCACCAGCCTCTGTCTCGCCTCCAAAAGCCCAGTCACCACCGCCCTGCGCCGGATCGAGCGCCTGCTCGAAGCCGGGTTGGTCAGTTGTACGCAGGACCCCAAGGACCGGCGACGCAAATACATCGAACTCACCGCGCTGGGCACCGAAAAAGTCCAGGAAACGCTGCAGGCCATCGCCCAGCGCCTGCGTGGTGAGGAAACCACAGTTTCTTGAAGGTGCGCGGGCCCTCGGGCTTTTTCGCGCGGGTTGGGTTTAGAATCGGCGTTGATGTACAACACCGTGCACGGCGAGCCCGCTGCGTGCGGTAACAAATTAAAGAGGGGCTTTGTCAATGAAGACATATTCAGCCGTAGGTCTTGCGGTTTCGCTCACGCTCTTGGCGGGCGGTGCCGTCGCTCAAGAGGGCGAGGGACTTGAAGAAATCGTGGTGACTGCCACCAAGCGCGAACAGACGCTGCAAGACGTTCCTGTCGCGGTGTCGGTAACGCCGGTCGAAACGCTCGAGCGAGCGCAGATCCGCACCATCAGCGATCTGCAGTCGATCATTCCGTCGCTGCGCGTGTCGCAGTTGCAGACCTCGACGCAAACCAACTTCATCATTCGCGGTTTCGGTAACGGCGCCAACAACCCCGGCATCGAATCTTCGGTCGGCGTGTTCATCGATGGTGTCTATCGCTCGCGCTCGGCGGGTGCGATCGGCGACTTCGTCGATGTGTCGCGCGTCGAAGTGCTGCGCGGCCCGCAGAGCACACTGTTCGGCCAGAACGCCTCGGCCGGTGTCATCAGAATCGTGACCCAGAAGCCCTCGTTCGATGAAACGACTGGCATGGTCGAAGTCACACTCGGCAATTACAACGGCCGCGTGGCCAAAGGCAAAGTCAGCGGACCGATCAGCGATAACCTCGCGTTCAGCCTCGCGGGCAGCGTCAACGAGCGCGACGGCTACTTCAAAAATTTGACCGATGGCAGCCTGCTCAACGACCGCGATCGTTGGGATGCCCGCGGTCAGATGCTATGGAAGGCCGCCGACAATCTTGAAGTCCGCATCATCGGCGACGTGAGCGAGATCGACGAAGTCTGCTGCGGCGTGTCGAACCTGCTCAATGGTCCGACCGGCGCCATCATTCAGGGGCCGCTGGTTGGCGGCCGCATCTACCCGGGCGTTGCCAACTCGCCCGGCCTGCCCTTCGATCGCGCAACCTACGCCAACAAGGCGCCGCAAAACTCGGTCAAAAATAGCGGCCTGTCGGTGCAGGTCGATTGGGATCTCGGTGACTTCACGCTCACCTCGATCACCGCCTCACGTCATCAGGAATTCGACTTCGACTACGACTTCGACTTCACCAGTGGCCTGCTCGGCACAGTCAACCGCAACCTTGGCGACATCGGCACCACGACGCAAGAGTTCCGCGTGGCCTACGACGGCGGCGGCAAGGTGCGCGGCCTGCTCGGCGCTTATTACTTTGACGAGCGTGTCGATTACAGCAACGAGATCCTCATCGGCTCGGGCTTCCGCAACTACGCGAGCATCTTGACCAACCCGACCAACCCGGCGGCGGGTCTGCAGACCTTCCCGAGCCTCGAGGCGGCGATTGGTTTGCCGACCGGTACGCTGTTCGCGGCCAACACCGGCAACAAGATCAACACCATCCAAGACTCAGAGGCCTACACGCTCTTTGGTCAACTCGATTTCGATGTGACCGACAGCCTGACGGTCACGGGTGGTATCGCGTACACCAATACGCAAAAGGATGTCGATTTCCGGCAGTTGACGACCGAGACTTTCTCGTCGCTCAACTTTGTGGATATCGGCTTCGCGCAGATCTTTGGTGCGCTCACCGGTGGTCGTGCCGCCACGCCGGCCAACTTCGCCGCCTTCGCGTCGCAGGCGGGTTTGGCGGACGCGGCCAGCGTTCGGCCGTGTGTGGCTGGTCAACCGGCGTTCCCGGCAGGGCCGCTCTGCAACTCTCTGCTCGGCCTCTACGCGCTGCAGTTCCTGCACCCGATCGTGCCGTTCACCGACAAGTCGGATGACAGCAAGACCACCTACACGCTGCGTGCAGCCTACGAGTTCTCGGACAACCTCAACGCCTACCTCGGTGTTTCGACA
>JBJTAV010000145.1:0-7165 GCA_046091005.1 Gammaproteobacteria bacterium
GTGGCCCAAGGTGACCTCGACGCGCGACAACTGTCTCGGCACGCGTTGTGCGGACTTTGCAAACTGTCACGTGGTGGCGGCGCGGCGCGAGGCGCAGGCGGCGGATCTTGTGATCGTGAACCATCATCTACTGCTCGCCGATCTCTCGCTCAAAGAAGATGGGTTCGGCGATCTTTTAGGTAGCGCCGATGCGGTGATTTTGGACGAGGCGCACCAGCTTCCCGATCTCGCGACGCAATTCTTTGGTGTGCAGGTTGGGAGTCGCCAGATCGAGAACGTGCTCATCGATGGGCGGGCCTCGCTCCTGCGCTCGGGTGGTTCGTTGGCGGAGATTGGGACGGCGGCGCGCGGCGTCGAGGCGGCGATCGGTACGGTGCTCGCGTCGCTGGCCTCTAAGGCGGACCTCGAGTCGGCGACGCTCGCGCTCGTGGGTGCACTGCGCGATTACGCCTCGCGCTTGGCGGATGCCGCTCGTGAGGCCTCGGTCGAGCAGGTGGCCCAACGCGCGGTGGAGCTGGCGGCCTCGCTCGAGCGCATCGCGCTCTGCACCGACGACGAAGGCGCGCGCACGAGCGAGACCAATGGTCGGAGTTTTTCTTTGGGGCTGTTGCCGTTCGATATCTCCGAACGGTTTAGAGGTTTGATCGAAGCGCGTCCGGCGGCCTGGGTGTTCACCTCGGCGACGCTGTCGGTCGCGAGCGCCTCGCAGGGCGATGACTTCAGTCACTTTGCGTCGCGCTTAGGGTTAAGTGATGCCGAGTCGCTGCGCATCGCGAGCCCCTTCGACTATGAATCTCAGGCGATGTTGTATCTGCCTGCCGGGATGCCGGAGCCCACAGCGCCGGGCTACGTCGAGGCGGTGATCGAGACCTGCTTGCCGCTGCTCGATGCCTCGGGCGGTGGCGCGTTCGTGCTCTTCACGAGTCATCGGGCGCTTGCGCAAGGCGCGGCGGCGCTACGTGCGCGTTGGGATGGTGCGGCGGAGACGCCGATTTTGGTGCAGGGCGAGGGCCCTCGCGAAAAACTACTGCGAGATTTTAGAGAGCACGGCAATGCGGTGCTGCTCGGTACGGCGAGTTTTTGGGAAGGGGTGGATGTGAAGGGCGAGGCGCTGCGGCTCGTCATCATTGAGAAGCTCCCCTTCGCCTCGCCCGACGACCCGCTCACCAAGGCGCGCATCGCACACCTGCAGCGCAAGGGCGAGAACGCGTTCAAGGATTATCAGCTGCCCGAGGCGGTGCTCGCGCTCAAGCAGGGGGTGGGGCGGCTCATCCGCAGCGAGACGGATCGTGGCATGATCGTGATCGCCGATCCGCGCTTGCTCACGAAGGGGTACGGTCGCACGTTTCGTGCGAGCCTGCCGCCGATGCCGGTGACCCAAGATCGTGACGAGGCGCTGCGGTTCTTGCGCAAACTCCGATGAATATATTGGCCATCGATACTGCGACTGAAGCTTGCTCTGCTGCGCTCTGCGTCGGGGCTGCGCTCGATGCCTCGGGTGGTCGGATGCTCGCGCGCTATGAAGAAGCCCCGCGCGGTCATGCGGAGTTGATTCTGCCGATGGTCGATGCACTGCTGGCCGAGGCGGGCCTCACGCTCAAAGATTTGACGGCCATCGCCTTTGGGCGCGGACCCGGTAGTTTCACGGGCGTGCGTCTCGCTGCGAGCGTAGTGCAGGGTTTGGCGTACGGCGCGGGGGTGGGCGTGGTGCCGGTGTCGACCCTGCAGGCGGTCGCGCATCATGCGTTCGCGCTTGAGGATGAGCGCGGTGGGCCGAGGGCGACGCACGTGCTTGTGTGCAACGACGCGCGCATGGATGAGGTGTATGTGGGCGCATTCGCGCGCGGACCGGAGGGGGCAGGCGGTGCCTTGCCGGTGGCGCTCGGGGCTGAGGCCGTGCTGTCGCCGGACAAGGTCGTCATGCCCTCGGGGGAGGGCGCCGCGCGCTGGCTCGGCGCGGGCCATGGCTTCAAGGCTTACCCGGCGTTGTCGTCGCTCCGTGCGGAGCAGGGCGGACCGCTCGCCTCGGTGCACGAGATGATTTTGCCGCGAGCAGAGGACCTGCTCGCCATCGCCCGGCCCGAGGTCGCGGCGGGGCGGGTGTTGCCGCCCACGGCCGCATTACCGATTTATGTCCGGGACCAAGTGGCGAAGATTCCTGGTGCGTTGTCACGAGTTTGAAATAGATCTCACGTGAAATCTGACTCATGACTGCCAAAAACATCCTGGTCGTCGAAGATGAGAAGCCGATACGCGACATGATCGCCTTCGGTTTGCGACGGGCGGGTTTCGAGGTTCGTGAGGTCGCCGATACGCGCACCGCGCGCACGGAGGTCGCCAACCGACGGCCCGACCTCATGCTCGTCGACTGGATGCTGCCCGACATGAGCGGGCTCGAGTTCACGCGGCAGATCAAGCGCGACCCCAATCTTCGTGACCTGCCGATCATCATGCTCACGGCCCGTGCCGAGGAGTCGGACAAAGTCGCCGGTCTCGAGGGCGGGGCAGACGACTATGTGACGAAGCCCTTCGCGCCGCGTGAGCTCATCGCGCGCATCAACGCGGTGCTGCGCCGCGTGGACCCACAGGTCGAGGGCTCGGTCATCACCTTCGAGGGATTGAGTCTCGACCCGGTTGCGCATCGTGTGACGGCCGATGGTCGGCCCGTCACCCTCGGACCCACCGAGTACCGCATGCTCGAGTTCTTCATGAGTCACCCCGATCGGGTGTACTCGCGCGAGCAACTGCTCGATCGCATCTGGGGTGGCAACGTCTACGTCGAAGAGCGCACGATCGACGTGCACGTGCGTCGCCTGCGCAAGGCACTCGAAGAATTCGGGTACGATCGTCTCGTGCAGACGGTACGGGGAGCGGGCTACCGCTTTTCGACTCAATCGGAGTGACCTTGCTCAAGAATCCGTTCGAAGACTGGGGTTCAGCGCTCTGGCGCGTCGCGCTTGTGGCGGGCGTGGGTGCGCTCGTGGGTCTCTTCGTGGGGCATCTGTGGTGGGGTGTCGCCGGAGCGCTTGCGATCGAGCTCGCGCGGCAGCTTGCGAACCTCAATGATTTCCTCGATTGGCTGCGCCGTCGCAATCAGCGTGACCCGCCGGACTCGGGTGGTCGGTGGGGCGATGCAGTGTCGCTCGTCTCGCGTCTGCATCGACGCAAGCAGTATCACAAGCAGCGCATTCTGAAGATGTTCCGTGAGCTGCGGCGCTCGACGGCTTCGATGCCGGACGGCGTCGTCGCGCTCAACGTCGATCGGGAAATTCTTTGGTTCAACCGTAAGGCGGGCGAGTTGCTGGGGCTTCGACGTAAGCTCGACTTCGGTATCAGCCTGCCGAGTCTCGTGCGCGTGCCGGAGTTTGCGCGTTACCTCGATCAGGGTGATTTTGGTTCGAGCTTGCGAGTGCATCCGCGCATCGGCGAGACGACGTGTCTCGAGTTTCAGGGGGTGCCCTATGGCGAGGGGCAGTTGTTCCTGCTCGTTCGAGACGTCACTCGCCAGGCGCAACTCGAAACCATGCGCAAAGATTTCGTCGCCAATGCCTCGCACGAGCTGCGCTCGCCCCTCACAGTGATTGCGGGGTATCTCGATACGATTTCTCAGGACGGTGGATTACCCGAAGAGCTGCGTCCGCCGGTGCTCGAGATGCGCCGACAGGCCGAGCGGATGACGGCGATCGTCGCTGATCTGCTCGAGCTCTCGCGTCTCGAGGCGAGTGACGAGCAGGTGGTGGGGCAGCCGATCGATGTGGCAGCGCTGCTCTCCGTGCTCCGCAAAGATTTGGTGGCGCGCGATGCGGGCAAGCATGAGGTCGCGCTGTCGATCGAGGCCCCGGCGGGGCTCATGGGCGATACCGGGCTCATCCACTCGGCGTTCTGGAACCTCGCGGATAACGCCTCGAAGTACACCTCGGCGGGCGGGAAGATTGCGCTGCGCTGGTGGGTCGATGAACTCGGCGGGCATTTTGCGGTCTCGGATACGGGGCCGGGTATTTCACCGGAACATCTGCCGCGGCTCACAGAGCGGTTTTATCGAGTTGACCCGGGTCGTGCGCGCGATACAGGTGGCTCGGGCCTCGGGCTCGCCATCGTTCGCCATGTGCTACAGCGACACGGCGCGGAGCTCAAGATCGAGAGCGAAGAGGGGCGGGGCAGCACGTTCACCTGCCACTTTCCGAGAGCGCGACTCGTCCGCGAGTCGAGCGAGTCGAAATGAGCGCGCACACGGGCTATCCTGCGACAGATTCCTGAGGGTATTACGCCATGGACACGTCAGATCTCTCCCATCACATTTCGCGTCGGTTCAACGAGGACTTGGAGCGCGTGCGCAACCAGGTGCTCTCGATGGGCGGATTCGTCGAACAGCAACTCTCCAAAGCCGTCTCGGCGCTCGTCGAGGGCGACAGCACGCTCGGTGAGACCGTCGCGCGGGACGACTTCGAAGTGAACCGCATGGAAGTGTCGATCGACGAAGAGTGCTCGCGCATTCTCGCCACGCGCTCGCCGGCGGCGAGCGACCTACGCCTCATCGTCGCCATCATCAAGGCGATCACCGACCTCGAGCGCATGGGCGACGAGTGCGAGAAGATCGGCTACATCGGCTCACGGCTCGCGACGCAGGAGCGCCCGGCCGACAAGTACCGCGAGGTGAAGCACCTCGGACGCGTGGTGCAGGACCTGGTGCATGATGCGCTCGACGCCTTCGCGCGCATGGACGCCGAGGCGGCGTTGAAGGTCGCCCGCCGCGACCGTCTGGTCGACGAGGAGTACGAGGCCATCCAGCGCCAGTCGATCACCTTCATGATGGAGGATCCGCGCACCATCCGGCGCGCGCTCGATGTCATGTGGGTGGTGCGCGCCCTCGAGCGTATCGGCGATCACGCCAAGAACATCTGCGAGTATGTGATCTACATGGTGCACGGCAAGGATGTCCGTCATATCCGCATCGAGGATGTGGAGGACGCGCTCAAGGACGGCACGCGCCCGTGATCGCCCGCCTGCTCGCCGATCGGCGGGCCGCGAACCTCGCCGGCTTCCTCGCCTGTCTCGGCATGATGGGCTACGCGCTCTATGCCGAGCGCGTGCTCGGCTTCGAGCCTTGTCCGCTCTGCATGTTCCAGCGCGTCGGCGTGGTGGTGTTGGGCGCGGTGTTCCTGCTGGCGGCGCTGCATCACCCGAAGAGCCTCGCCGGTGCGCGCGGCTATGCGTTCCTGATCGGGCTCGCCGCGGCGTTCCCGACCTATGTCGCCGGCCGCCATGTCTACATCCAGGGTCTGCCGGCCGGTTCCGTGCCCGCCTGCGGCGCGAGCCTCGACTACATGGTCGAGGTGTTCCCGCTGATGACCGTCATCAAGAAGGTGCTGTTCGGCGCCGGTGAGTGCCAGAAGATCGACTGGTCGTTCCTCGGGCTCTCCATGCCCGCCTGGGTGCTGATGGCGGTGGTGGCGCTCGGCGCTTTCGGCGTGTGGGCCAACGCGCGGCGCGCCGGCGCCCCGACGACGGCGTAGCAAAAGTTTCACCGCGCCGAAACGCGCCGTTCACGCGCCGGGTCCAGAGTCCCGCCAACTTCGGCGAGGCGGGTATCCACCTTTGGTCGCGACGCAAACACCGATCCATCCGGTCCGCGCGGTCTTCATCTCCGACATCCATCTCGGCACCCGTGGCTGCAACGCCGCCGCGCTGCTCGACTTCCTCCGCAGCATCCAGTGCGACACGCTCTACCTCGTCGGCGACATCGTCGACTTCTGGGCGTTGCGGCGCACGTTCTATTGGCCGCAGGAGCAAAACAACGTGCTGCGCACGCTGCTCGGCAAGGCCAAGCACGGGACACGCGTGGTCTATGTGCCCGGCAACCACGACGAGGACCTCCGCGAGTTCGGCGGTCTCGGCTTCGGCAATGTCGAGATCCAGAAGGACTGCATCCACGAGACCGCGCAGGGTGAGCAGCTGCTGGTGCTGCACGGCGATGAGTTCGACAGCGTCGTGAAGTGCAGCCCGTGGCTCGCGGCGCTCGGCTCGCGGGCCTACGACTTCTCGCTCGACATGAACCTGTACGTCAACAAGGTGCGGCGCGTCTGCGGCTATGAGTACTGGTCGCTGGCCGGGTATCTCAAGCACAAGGTCAAGAACGCCGTGAACTACATCTCGAGCTTCGAGCAGGCGGTGGCGCGCGAGGCGCGGCGCCGCGGCGCCGACGGCGTGGTCTGCGGCCATATCCACCGCGCCGAGATCTCGCGCATCGACGGCGTTCTGTACTGCAACGACGGCGACTGGGTGGAGAGCTGCACGGCTCTCGTCGAGGACCGCAACGGTCGGTTGTCGATCTGGGATTGGTCGCGCATGCAGGGGCGCCCTGTCATCGAGGGTCAGGCGGCGCCCGTCGGCTTGGCGGCCTGATCCGCTTGCACCACCGCGACGACATCGTGCGGACCGTGCTCGCGTCCATCTGCGCGTCCGTCATCACGGCTTCTGCGCTGGCGACGCCTTCGACCGCCGTCGAAGGTGGTCGAGGCGAGGCGGTCATCCGCAGCGGTGGAGCGGAGGGTCTGCGCTATCTCGTCACGGCCTCGAATTGCGATGACCGCCTGTCGACCGAGTGGCGTCACCCGGACGGCAGCCTGGCGGCCCTCGAAGAGGTCGAGCTCGCCGATGGGCGCTGGACACGCTATCGGTTGCGGAGGGCGAATGTCGGACAGGATCTCCGTGCCGAGCCGCGCGGCGTTGTCGTGACGAGCACCCATGCCTCGAGACCCGATCGTCGCGCGGCGAGGCTCACGGCGCGCGGTACGCTGCTCGCGGGACCTGAGCTCGTCTCTTTCCTCGGCGCGCGGTTGGCGGAACTGCGGGCAGGGCGGCCGGTCGAGTTCCAGTATCTTTTGGCGGACCGCGGCACGGCCATCGGGTTCATCGCGCGTGGACGCATCCGAGGTGAGGACACCGAGGTCGCTCTGGAGGCGTCGTCCGCTCTGGTCAGGCCCTTCGTCCCGGCGACCACATTCAGGTTTTCGCCCGACGGCGGGCTGCGTCAGGTCGTCGGTCGCATGCTGCCGGTGCTCGGCGATACGAAGTCCCAGAAGGTCTTGGATGGTGTTTTGAAGATGAGCGGACCGCAATCAATATGTAACAGGAAGTCTTTATCGTAAGTCCATGCGGATATTGA